>CAYWNP010000007.1:23787-38685 GCA_964459675.1 uncultured Akkermansia sp.
TGGTCATGATAGCCTCAGGCGCACCCAGATAACGAAGGAACTCATAAATCTCGGTAACTGTTAGATCTGCGATCGGATTGAAGTCATACGCACCATCTCCCCATTTGGTGAAATAGCCCATATGGCCTTCACTCCTGTTCCCCGTACCGGCGACTAAGCGGTTCTCGCTGGCGGCGATTGCATAGAGTGATGTCATACGAAGGCGCGGGGCTAGGTTGCTAATCGCGAGCGCACTCAGTTGCGTCTGGGCAGCAAGAAGTGTCAGAAAATCATCCTTGAGCGTCGTCAAATCAACCGTCCGCGTTGGAATGTCAAACAGACGCGCAACCTCTTCCGCATCTGTTTTGTCTTCATTGTAGTTCCGACGCGATCCACAGGGCATAATCACCCCCACGGTATTCTCGCAAGCCTTCTTGCAGAGGATACCGACGAGGGCACTATCCTTGCCTCCACTGTTGCCATAAACAACGCCGGAGGCCCCGGCATTGTTTAGGCAATTCTGGATAAAGGCTATCCGGTTTTGCGTTTCCGTTTGATAGTTGCGTTTCATAGTCCTTAGTAGACGAAGAGCATCTCGCGGTACTTGGGCAACGGCCAGACAGCATCATCAATGACGCCTTCCAACTTATCAACCGTCTGACGCAGCTCGTTCATCGATTCCAGAATCTCACCATGTTCGGCGGCCAGAGTCTTCTCCAGGACATTGGCCCCGCCGATGAGTGCATCCAATAACGCCCCGAGCTTTTCCGTGTAGGAGGAGAGGGCAGTGATGCCCATCTTCACACGTGCGGACTTTGCTTGGTTCAGCGCATTCGCTGCCTTGTCAAAGGAGGAAATCACGACTGGGAGAATGATATTCTTGGCCATCTCGAGTGCCAGTAACCCTTCGATGCGAACACGGCGATGATACTCTTCGAGATAGATCTCGTAACGAGAATCCAGCTCGACCTTGCTCAGTACGCCATACTTTTCAAAGAGGGCAATGTTTTCCTTCTTGGTCAAAGGCTTGATGCCTTCAAGGGTCGTACGGAAGTTTGGAAGGCCACGGCGCTTTGCCTCTGCGGCCCACTCGGCGCTGTAGTTGTCGCCATTGAAGATAATCGCCTTATGTTCGGAGATCACCTTCTTGAGCAGCTTCTGCAACTGACCATTGAAGTCGTTCTTGTCAAACTTCTCGATCTTCTCCGCGAGATAGTCCATGGACTCGGCAACGATGGTGTTGAGCACCACATTGACGCCAGCACAGGACTGGCTCGAACCTGGAGCACGGAACTCGAACTTGTTGCCCGTGAAGGCGAAGGGGCTCGTGCGGTTACGATCAGTCGCATCGCGCGGAAGCGTCGGGAGGGTATCCACGCCGATACGCATGGTCCCCGCCTGCTTGCTGGAGGTCGCGCCACCCTTCTCGATCTGCGCAATCACATCCGCGAGCTGGTCGCCCAAGAAGATGGAGACGATCGCAGGAGGCGCTTCATTCGCACCCAGACGATGGTCATTGCCCGCAAAGGAAGTGGTGACACGCAGGACATCGCTGTGCAGATGCACCCCGCGGATGATCGAGCTGAGGACCGTGAGGAAGATCGCGTTCTGATGCGGATCAGCACCCGGCTCGAGCAGATTCTGCTTACCGAACGCCACGGACCAATTGTTGTGCTTGCCTGAACCGTTCACGCCAGCGAAGGGCTTTTCGTGCAAGAGGCAGACAAGGCCGTGACGCTCTGCGGTCTGGCGCAGCACTTCCATGACGATCATGTTATGGTCAACCGCCAGGTTCAACTCTTCAAACATCGGCGCGATTTCGAACTGCGCAGGGGCCACTTCGTTATGGCGCGTCTTGGCAGGGATCCCTAATGTCCAGAGCTCTTTTTCAACTTCGTGCATGAAGGCGAGAATGCGGGGCTTGATCGAACCAAAGTAGTGGTCTTCCATCTGCTGATGCTTCGGCGGCGGTGCGCCGAAGAGCGTACGGCCCGTCTGGAGGAGGTCCGGACGCTGCAGATAAAAGCCCTTGTCAATCAGGAAGTATTCCTGTTCCGGGCCGAGGGTCACCATCACCCGTGCCTGAGGAACACCGAAACACTTCATTAAACGGTTCACCGACGTCTTCAGCGCCTGGATGGAGCGCAACAAAGGTGTCTTCTTGTCCAAGGCTTCTCCCGTATAGGAACAGAATGCCGTGGGAATGCAAAGGGTTGCGCCCTCGGGGTGACGCTTGATAAAGGCTGGGCTGGTAGGATCCCAAGCTGTATAGCCACGCGCTTCGAAGGTGGAGCGCAGACCGCCAGACGGGAAGCTGGAGGCGTCTGGCTCGCCAACGATTAAATTCTTACCCGAGAAGATCATGATTGCTTCGCCCATTCCGGTCGGCTCTAGAAAAGCGTCATGCTTCTCAGCGGTACCACCTGTCAAAGGCTGGAACCAGTGGGTGAAGTGGGTCGCGCCACGTTCCAAAGCCCAGGTCTTCATGGCATGTGCAATATCGCCAGCAATCGCAGGATCCAGAGGAATACCGTCATTCAGGGTGGACAATAATTTTTCCGCAACAGCCTTGGGAAGATACTTCTTCATGACCTGAGTCGTGAAGACATCCTCGCCATAAAAATCCAGTTCGAAGGGTTCCGCCTTTGCTGATTCTGGGGCACCCCTCTTTGCAATCTGCTCCAACGTATTCATGCGACTATTCATAGTTTGCTCCTCACCTTTCTTCTTGTGACGTGATTTTGAACGCAACTAACGTGCCAAGCACGCCGTTATAGATGATGCATGCCTTGTTTTTGTTAAAAAAGGCACAGGAACATGATAATTATCTCCAAATCTGTGAGAATATTATCATATTTCTGGTGCTAATTCCACTAGAATTTACATTTTGGTAAACGCTATTCGATCATGATTTCCCATTTTCGTAAAGAATTCTAGAGTGTGATGCCCAGATTGATGCCGCCCCACAGGAGGTTGTCCTCATGATAGACACCCTTCAGTTCGTTGTCCACGGTGCTCAACCAGCCTATACGGGCGCCAACGAAGATCTTATCTGTAATCGCATACTTGGCATAGACCACAGCTTGGGCATCCGTGAAAAAGTAATTGGACTCCGGGCCGCCGTACCAGTACTCCGTATACGGGCGTGTGGCGCCGTTCAGGGAGAGTTCCGCACCAGCGGTCACCTTGTCAAAGGTCATCTCCTTGCGCAGACCAGCCTGGACATAGGCACCTTCCGCGCAGGCATAGTCGTAGTAAGCCTTGAAAAAGGGAACCACGATGTCGTTGTTGTAGGCCGCGCCCACGAAGATCTCGCGTGTGCTCCGATAGTAATCCGCGGAGCTTACCGACGGAAAGGTATACCAAATATGCCCCGCCTCAAGAGAGAGGTCGCTAAGCGTGACCGCATACTTCAAGGTGTAGTCAATCTCATTGATGCCGCCGACGTGCCGCTGGTCATTATTGCCCGTGGTGTCGAAGTTCAGCCACGCATCCGCGGTCACCAAACCATAGTCCCCGAAGGAATAGGTCAGGGCCACGTCTGGCTGCAAGACAGGTTCATCGTTCACAATCATTCCGTGCCAGATGTAGGCAGAATAGACATCTAAGGTTGCGCCGAGGGTCAGGGGGGAGGGCTTTTCCTCCTTGACCGCCTCTGGCGTTGCCGCCGGGGCATTGGTTGACACAGGGTCCGCTGCCGAAACAGTGAGTGCGGTTGCACCGATCATAAACATTCCAATGATGTTTTTCATGTTGTCACTTTCTCCTCTTGCCCTGATGGGCATTTTTTGTTGCTGTTTTGTTCCTATCACTCGAGCGTTGATGCAAGTTATAATGCAGAACTTGTGCCAAACCAGAAGAAATCGATTTTTTATCAAAAAATGACTGTTTTACTTGTTTTTTTAGATGTTTTTTGTATTTTTTTTACCCTTTTGTAAAGAAGTATGAAGAGAAATGAACAATATTTGCCGTATTAAAAAGGGGGTTTAGGGGCCGTTGGCAGTAAGCAGCTGGCATCCTCCTTTGCGAATACGCCTACGGCGGACAAGACGGAGGGCAGGCCCGGGAATAAACTGACTGGCAACTTTTAGCATCCGAATGACACGAACCACACGAATGAATAAAAATAAGGCAATTCAAATGAAGTTTTCGACAAGCACTTCCAATTGCAGAAGGAGTGTGCTATTATAAAAACATAAAAGGAGATCACTTATGACTGCTTTCTTTAAAAAAATCGTTAAGTTTTTTGTTGGACTGATTGTGGTCCTGCTCATTCTGCTTGTCGCTCTCGTCTTCTTCATGGATTCAATTGTCGAGAAGGGGATAAACACAGCGGCGCCTGCACTGCTCGGGGTCAATACCCATGTGGATAGCGTCAGCATCAGCCCGTTCAAAGGAATTGTACATTTAAAGAACCTGACGCTTGCGAACCCAGAGGGATACAGCAAAGAGAAGAAGCTCTTTGAGGTCACGGAGTTTTATGTCAACATCAACATGGCCTCACTCTTTTCTGACACCATCACGATTCGTAAGATTCTCATTAAAGGTCCGGGGTGTACATACGAAGTCAAGGATGGCACGTCAAATATTGATGCGCTGATCGCCAAGCTGAACAAAGGCGCGCCTGCTGAACCTAAAGTAAAGACAGAGAAGCCTGTATCCACCGAGCCAACCCAAGAGAAGAAGGCTGGAAAAAAGGTTATCATTGAAGAGCTCTCCATCAATGATACGCGCCTCGCCTACTCTTCCCCCATGACAGTAGGACAGTTTGTTAACCTTCCGATTGCCGCAATCACCATGAAGGATATCGGCAAGAAGGACGGGGGAGCCACTTTTTCAGAGGCATTGACCCAAATTATGAATGCAATGCTTCAGGGCATCACCTCCGCCGTCTCCAGCGCGGGCGACATGCTCGGCTCGACAGCAAAGAGCGCAACGGATGCAACGAAGGCAACGACTGATGCGCTTGGCTCTGGCGTGAAAGAGACGTCCAAGGCGGTCGGCTCGGCACTTGATGAGGTCGGCGGACTCTTCAAGTCGAAAAAGAAAGAGTAACCCCTCCTCCCTCCAGTCCCCTTTTTGGGTAGAACAATTATCCCCCATGCCGCACGATAAAACCGATTGTATTTTAAGCACGCAGAGCGTCAAGCGACTGCCGCTCTATTTGCCCATTCTCGCGGAAATGCGCGATGCGGGCGATGCTTATGTATCGAGTGCCGTAATCGCGGAACGCCTGAGCTTTGATCCCATCATGGTGCGGAAGGATCTCGCGGGCTGCGGAGTCACAGGCCTCCCGCGAAAGGGCTTCCCGCTTCATGAACTCTATGAGGCGATGGAACGGACGCTCGGCTGTCATCTGACATGCGAAGCGGTGATGGTCGGCGTCGGTAAACTCGGCGCCGCATTACTGGGGTTTCCTGGCTTCTCGCAATATGGCATCAAGATTGTGGCGGCCTTTGATATCCAGCCGGATCAAGTCCCCCACGTGGGCATCCCAGTCTATCCGATCAAACGACTGGAGGAGATCCTGTCGAAGACCAAACCCAAGATCGGAATCTTAACGGTCCCCGCTGATGTCGCGCAACAGATGGCCAACCGCTTGATTGCCTCTGGCATTAAGGGCATCTGGAATTTCACCTCCACCCATCTTCAGGTCCCGGAGGGCGTCATCGTGAAGCGGGAAAATCTGGCCACGAGCCTGATCGTACTCTCACATCGCCTCCGCACCGCCAAGCTAATCTAGAATGCGAGAATGTGCGAATGCGCGAATGTCGCCGTTGGGAGGGTCACGCGTCTGCGTGACGTTAGAGGACACAAGGACGCAAGTCATCATTCGCGCATTCCCGCATTCGCGAATTTTCCTAGCCCCTGACTCCGGTCCAGCGGCGCATGAATTCCGCAACGGGCTTCCCGGCTTCGACGTGACGCACGAGTGCACTGCCGAAGATGATGGCATCAGGACGATCTTCCTTCGGAATCGCATCCAGCTGCTCCGGACTTGAAAAGCCAAAGCCTAACGCTAACGGAATTTTGAAGGCTTGTCGCGCACGGCGAAGCGTGGCCGACAAGTCAGGGGGAAACTCAGACCGGACACCCGTGATGCCGAGAACTGAGATCACATAGACATACCCGGTCGCAACCTTGGCATACGCCTGCATCCGCTCGAGCGACGTGTTGGGTGCCACCAGCGCAATCAGATGGATTTCTTGCGCGGAGAGCGCCTTACGATAAGGTGCATCCTCATCAAGAGGCAAGTCTGGAATGATGAAGCCATAAATGCCAACCTCTTTCGACTCTTTTGCCAGGCGCTCAAAACCATATTGCAAAAAGGGATTCAGATAACCCATCAAAACCAACTTGGCCTTGAACTGGCCTTTGCGCTGGCGGAGTCCCTCCAGAATAAGCTCCAAGGTCACACCGTTCTCGAGCGCCTTCAGGGAAGCGGCCTCGATCACAGGACCATCTGCCACAGGATCTGAAAAAGGCACACCAATCTCGATGATGTCCGCACCATTTTCATCCAGCTCTTTGAGATTCTTCCAGAAACCATCGATGGTCGGGAAGCCGGCGGTCATAAAGGGGATCAGCATCATATTCCAAGTTCCTTTCGGATAATGTCCATATCCTTATCGCCACGTCCCGAAAGGTTCACCACGACATTCGCACCCTTTTTGAACTGACTCGGATTGTCCAGGACCCAGGCGAGCGCATGGGAGGATTCCAGCGCAGGGATAATACCTTCCTCATGACAGAGGGCCTGAAAAGCACCCAATGCCTGCCGGTCAATCACTGGATGATATTCAGCCCGCTTCGTGGCATGAAGCATGGCATGTTCAGGACCGACGCCTGGATAGTCCAGTCCGGCTGACACAGAGTGTGATGGCTCAATCTGACCGTTACGATCCTGTAGCAGCATGGTGTATTCGCCATGCAAAACCCCAGGTGTACCTCGGCCAAGGGCCGCAGAGTGATAACAGCCTGGCTCGCCACTGCCTCCGGCCTCCACGCCGATAATGCGAACCGAGGCATCATCAACAAAGGGATGGAACATGCCGATCGCATTGGAGCCGCCACCGACACAGGCGACTACAGCATCTGGAAGCTTCCCTGTTTTTGCCAGCATCTGCGCGCGGGTTTCACGTCCGATCACACATTGAAAATCACGGACTAGGAGCGGGAAGGGATGGGGACCTGCCGCCGTGCCAAAACAGTAATGCGTCGTCTTCTGGGTCACCACCCATTCGCGCAAGGCCGCATTGATGGCGTCCTTCAAGGTGCGTGTTCCGCTCTCGACTGGAATCACCTCCGTTCCCAAAAGCTTCATGCGGCGTACATTCGTCGCTTGACGAACCACATCTTCAGCACCCATGAAAATACGACAGGTCAAGCCCAGTCTTGCAGCTGCGGCGGCGGTTGCCACGCCATGCATACCTGCTCCTGTCTCAGCCAGAAGCGACGTCTTGCCCATGCGCTTGGCCAGCAACGCCTGTCCGAGTGTATTGTTCACCTTGTGCGCCCCGGTGTGGAGCAAGTCTTCGCGCTTCAAGTAGAGGTTGAGGCCCAGTCGCGCGGAGAGCGTCGGGCAAAAGGTCAGCGGCGTCTCGCGTCCGGCATAGTTACAGAGGAGGTCGCTCAGTTCGGACTGGAACTGCGGATCCGGCAGAAACGTGGCCATTGCAGCCTCAAGCTCCTGTAGAGGCGGGATCAACGATTCGGGAACGAAGCAACCACCGAAATCACCAAAATACCCTTTTCTCATAACAGTTCCTTTATCTCTTTAATCCGCTCAGCGCTCTTGATGCCAGGGGTCAATTCCACGCCGGAGTTCACATCCACTCCATCCGGACGACACACCTTCAACAAGTCGGGGATGTTCTGAGCGTTCAACCCTCCAGCAACAAAAAAGGGTCGCCGGGCACTCTCCAGCACCTTCCAATCAAAAGGCTTACCTGTTCCATATCCGGAATCAAAGAGGGTGTAGGCAACTTCAGGCTCAGGGGTGACAGAGAGCGAAGAGGCTTCTCCAGGGAATAAAACACGTATGACGCGATGACCGCCCAGCGCACGAACCACCTCATCCCCTTGACGGCCATGAAGCTGTGCATAGTCCAGCCGAGCAAGAGTCATCGACTCCAAGATCTCCTGAACATCAGATGTGGTAAAGACGCCGACCCGTTTACAGCCAAAGGTCTGAATGGAGGATACACGTTGAGGTGTAATATAACGCGGACTTGCAGGATGGAAGACAAAGCCACAGAAATCCACGCTAAACTGCTCACAAGCCGTCGCATCCTCTTGTCGCGTAATGCCGCACACCTTCAACAGAATCTTTTGTTTGTCGGCACCCATAACTGCGCGTGAGGCAGACTCCCTCTCTTCTAGGCACCGAGGATCGTACGTATTACATCTTCGGCGGTGAACGACGTGGAACCTGCCTTGCAGAAGCGTTGAACGTTCAGGGCATCGTCACCCAACGTCACAATGCCAGGCTCTTTATAGCCATTCGTCCGGACTTGAGGTAGGCCACAGGCCGATAAGAGTCCGTTACAGACACATTTACGACCGACAATAGACTCGGGTGTTCCACCCTTCGCCAGATAGGCAGCCTCGGGTTCAGCCGCACAACGATAGCCGATTGTACCATCTTCCTTCCGATAAGGCTCCAAGAGATAACCGCCATCACAGACTTTAGTGCGCTGACGAACCACTTCTGGATCTGAGATCGTCCCCTCTACCGCTGCTACCTTGAAGGGGAAGCCCGTCGGAGATACAACAGGATCTGTGAATACTGTTGTGTTGCCTGCCAAGAGCTTTTCACGAACCTTTGTTCGGAGCTCAGGCGCAAAACCCGAATCCTCGCAGAGGGCAAAGGCTGTGCCCACTTGGATACCCGCAGCCCCTTGCTCTAGGGCTTCTTTCAGCTTCTCGGGCGAACCATAGCCACCGCCCAACCAAAAGGGCAAGCCAATCTTGCGCATCGCCTCCAGATTCACAATGTCACGGGTACCATAGATCGGCTGACCAAGCTCATCCAGCTTCATCGGTCCACGCGGTGGCGCGTTATGTCCGCCAGCCGTGAACCCCTCGATCACAAAGCCTTCCACGCTGCCTTCCGCACGCCGGAGCAACATCGTGGCCAGCGAATCAGAGGAGATGATCGGAAGAAAGTCAGGACGATTCAACGCGGGTGGCAACCCATCTGAGAAGAGCGTGGCAGGGTCAAAAATTCTAACACAGTCCGTATCCGGCGTCGCATCAATGACACGGATTGGATAGGTGGCCGCTTGGTGATTGCAAAAGAGATCCAGAACCTTCGGAACATTGACCGGAATGCCTGCCCCCATAATGATCACAGAGACACCCGCCAACATGGCGCCGTAGATCGAGGGTAAGTGGGGGATCTGAATCTTTTCCAGATAGTTGATGCCAACTGGATTGCTGTGCCCTTCACGCGCCAGAAAGACCTCGACATAATTGGCCACAACGCAAAGCTCATCTAAAAAGCTATTGCACTTGAGGGAATGAAAACCAATGGGCTTATACGGCACATGCGCCGGCTTGCCGCCTGGAATGTAAAACGTGTCAATAATGCTCTGCGCAAGTCGGGGAATCGGAAAAGCTTGAAGCGCACGACGAATGTCGCCCCTGAGATCTCCATCCTGCAGACGACGCGCCAAAACTTGATCCAGCGCTGTTCCAGAGACAACTCCGAGCTGACCCATTCGCGACACCACATTCGCAAGATGCCAATGCGAAACGCCAATGCCCATCCCACCTTGAATAATTTTTGGAAGGTTAATTTTCAATGGTTCCTATCCTTTTTGCTACTGTTCTCTTATTAGGAAACAGAAAAATCATATCATATCTCGCCGAAACACTCAAGCCGACAAGAAAACATAATTTCATAACTTTTTTCGCTTCCCTCTTGAAACCCAAGAGGCTATCTGATAAGGTACACTGGACTTTTTTAATTCCACAGGCACAGACATAACTAGCCTGAACGGGAACAAAATGCATTTCGCAAACGATCGGCATGCGCCCGAACAGAATCGTCTCTGTTCTGTATTTCATTAAACTAAAAAAGGTGACCCGTAAGTATGGCAACAGTACCTGTCAACCGTGAAACCGTATTGGCTTTTCACCAAGGAGGCAAAGTCGGCGTCCGCCTGACCAAGCCGTTGAAGACACAGAACGATCTCTGCCTGGCCTATACGCCGGGCGTCGCGCACGCCGTCAAGGAGATCGCAGCAAAACCTGAAACTATTTTTGACTACACCGCGAAAAGGAGCCTCGTCGCCGTCGTCTCGGATGGAACCGCTATCCTGGGTCTGGGCGACCTGGGTGCCGAGGCCTCGATCCCCGTCATGGAAGGGAAGGCTGTCCTCTTCAAGGCCTTTGGCGATGTTGACGCCTGGCCCGTGCCGGTCAACCACTGCCGTAAGGATGGCAAGAACACAGGCAAGACAGATCCTCAGCGTGTGATCGATGTGGTCATGGCGCTTGCCCCCATGTACGGCGGCATCAACCTGGAAGACATCGCGGCCCCGGCTTGCTTTGAAATCGAAGATCGCCTGGACGCGATGCTCGACATCCCTGTATTCCATGACGACCAGTGGGGCACCGCGGTCATCACGCTGGCGGGACTGATGAACTACTCCCGTCTCTGCGGACGCAGCCTCGGCGAGATTCGCGTCGTCATGAATGGCGCTGGCGCCGCAGGTATCCGCATCGCGGATATGTGCAAGGCTGCTGGCGTACGTGACTTGATCATGTGCGACACCAAGGGCGTCATCCATACCGATCGCACCGATCTCACGGACCACAAGCGCCGTCATGCCTCCACCACCTCAGCCCGCACCCTCACTGAGGCGTTTCGTGGTGCTCATGTGTTCGTTGGCGTTTCAGCAGCTAACTGCGTGACGGCTGAAGAAATCCGCAGCATGGGTGAGTACCCCGCGATCTTCGCCATGTCCAATCCGGATCCTGAAGTCCACCCTGATATCGTCGCAGAGGTGCTCGGTAACAAGCCCTATGTGATGGCCACCGGACGATCGGACTTCCCGAACCAGGTGAACAACGTGCTCGGCTTCCCCTTCCTCTTCCGCGGCGCGCTGGACGTGAAGGCCAAGACCATTAACACAGCCATGAAGGTGGCTGCCTCGGAAGCTCTCGCCGGACTCGCACGCGAAGCCGTACCGGCTGAGGTACAGGCTCTCTACCCGAATGAAAAGCTTGTCTTCGGAAACGGCTATATCATTCCGAAGCCATTTGATCGCCGCCTCTATGTCGAGGTCTCCTACGCAGTGGCCAAGGCAGCTGTCGAATCAGGCGCAGCCCCGGCAACCGATCTGGCAGCCCTCAAGGCAAGCCTGATCGCGCGCAATGCCGCACGCGGATAAGCCTGTCGGATAGACTTAGAACCCTCAAGCGTTGGATGTTCTTACCGGACACCCAACGCTTCTTTTTTCAGTTGCACAACTATAACAAATATGTTATACATATACCTATGTCAGACCGCAAACCGTTGATTATACTTTCTGGCGAAATAAAGACACCCCCTTTTAGTGCTGAAGCGCGCATCGAAGCAGTGACGTTATTGGGACTCCTTCAAGAAGGAGGCAAACCCTCCATGCCACATGCAAGGCCCATGCCAAATATTGGGACACGCTGCCTTGAGCTACGTATAAAGGACAAGTCTGCAGAATGGCGTATTTTTTGCCGTGCCGACAGCGATGCAATCGTGATGATTCATGTGTTGAAAAAGAAAACCGAACAAACACCTAAGTCTATCCTCAACTTATGTAGTGAGAGACTAAAGAACTATGACCGAATGATGAAAGAGTAATATTATGGACACCAAGAAAAGAAACAAAATTGAAGCAGCGGGATATCAAGTTGTTGATTCGTCCGAGTGGCTTGGCTTGACAGAACAGGAAAAGGCGATTGTCAAAATGCGCGTCAACTTCGCGCTTGAAATCGAGCGGATTCGAAAGGCAAAGAAAATGTCGCAACAGACCCTTGCTGAACGGATCGGCACCAAACAGTCAGGAGTGGCACGGATGCTCAATAAGCCAGCCTCTGCAACCATTGATAGTCTGATTAATACACTGCTGGCCCTGGGCACCTCCCCGCGCCGTATCGCCGCCTTGATCTAGCCCGTCTGAAGACGGGGCTAGAAGATTAGCGAAGAAGTAACTTTCTCCCGCAGAGACACATTAAACATTGGAAGCAAAAGATGATGAAACAAAAACCACAATTGCCCGCACCATTTCGTGACATGGTTGCGTCATTTCCAGAATCGTCCATGGGCACAAGCCGGATCAAGCTCGCCCTATCGAATGGGCAACGTGTTTATGATGTGTTCGTCGCAGGCGATGGCATTATCGTCAAGATTGGAAACAAGATGATTGAGAAAATGGAAGATCTCAAATTCAGCCCTTCAGACATCACTAATGTGACTTCGGAAATCTGAAGACCGATAGCTTCCAACAATGAACGGGAGTGTATTTGGAAAACCTGTGGTCTTCCAAATGGACTTAGCTCGACCGTTCGTTATCATCCAGAGGCAGATTATTTTGAGATGATGGCTTGCAACGCCTGCTTCGGATTTTGATCCGACATCAGCGCGCTGCCGATCAATGCGGCATCGTAGCCGTGCAGGCGCATGAGCGCCTCATGTGAATCAATGCCGCTGGCGGCGATCCACCGTTCCTGCGGAAGACGGTGCGCGATCAGCCGGACCGTCGTGGTCATGTCCATCTCGAGTGTTTCCAGATTACGATTATTGACTTGGATAATCTTCGCCCCGGACGCGCGGGCGAGCTCCAGTTCAGCTTCGTTAAAAATCTCGACGACCGCTTCGATACCGAACGATTCGGCCAATTGCCGCAGGTCACGCAACTGGCTCACCTCTGGCGTCAGCGCGACAATCAGCAGAAGCGCAGAAGCCGGCGTGGTTGCGGTCTGTCGAACCTGCAACTCGTCAAAGAGGAAGTCCTTCCGCAGGAGCGGCAGGGTCGTGTGCTTCGCGATCTCCTGCAAAAAGTCCAGCTGGCCGCCAAAGTGTTTCTCCTCGGTCAGGACCGAGATCGCCTGCGCGCCACCCTCGGTGTAGAGCCGCGCAATCTCAGCAGGAGAAATCCCTTCGTTGATCACCCCGCGCGAGGGCGAGGCGCGCTTATACTCCGCAATGATCGAAATACGTCCTTCACCCTTTGCAGAGAGAAAAGCAGGCCGGGTCCCGTTGAAGAAGTTACTCGGCGGCTGTTTTCTCAGCTGGATCAACTCGCCTTCCTTAGCTTGCCTGAAACGATCAAGAGGCATAGACTCTCCCTCCGACACCGCCGGCCACAGCTTCGCGAGCCTTGGCCATGCAGGTCGCCAGCGTCATCTCCGGCTTCAACAGGTAAAGGCCGAGCCCCACATTGAGCGCCACCATGTCCTTGACAGCCTGCGTCGCGCGTCCGCTTAAAATATCCCGCATCACCCGCTCCGAGTGGTCGAGCGATTCAATCTGCAGATCAGCCTCGGTGCACGGCGCGATGCCATAGTCGGACGGCTGGATCTCCAGCTCTTCCAACTTGCCATCCTGCACCAGGATCACCTTCGAGGGTCCGAGCGGGGTCAACTCATCATACCCCCCTGCCCCGTAGACCACTGCCGCGCGCTTCAATGTGGAGACGCGCAAGGTCTCGGCCATCAGCTTCAACAGCTCGGGCCGTGCCACGCCTAACAGGATGTGCGTGGGACGGGCTGGATTGAGAAGCGGTCCCAAAAGATTAAAGATGGTACGAATGCCCAGCTCTTTTCGGAGCGGCGCAATCGTCGCGAAGACCGGATGGTAGAGCGGCGCATAGAGAAAGACAAACTTGTGCTGCTTCAACTCCTGGGGGACCTCTGCCGGAGGGGTGTTGATCGGAATGCCCAGCCGTTCAAGAATATCCGCGCTGCCGCACGTCGAGGTGATCGCACGATTACCATGCTTCACCACCTGATGTCCCATACCTGCCAAGGTCAGGGCCGTCGCTGTCGAACAGTTGAACGAACTCCGTCCGTCCCCGCCCGTGCCCACCACATCAATGAAGTCACCGTCAATACCGTCGACCCGAAGCGCGCGCGCAAGAGCCGAACGTGCAGCTTGCGCAACCTCAATCGGTTTCTCACCCTTCAGCCGAAGCCCCATCAACAAAGCCCCAGCCTGAACAGGCGGCAGCTTGTCATCCATCAGCGCTTCAAAGGCATGCGAGGCCATGGCCGCAGTCAAGTCACGTCCCTCGGCAAGGGTGTTGAGCAGATTCTTCATCTGGATCTCGCCGCTCTCCGAGGAGAGAATCGCCTGCGGAAAGTTGGCGAGCAGTTTCATCCCGTCGGGCGTGAGAACGGACTCCGGATGGAATTGGACGCCGACCCACGGACGGTCACGATACTGCAAGCCCATGACGACGTCCTCCGGACCGCGGGCCGTTACCTTGAAGACCGAGCTCTTCTTGTCGGATGGAAGCGCTACGGCCAAGGAGTGATAACGTCCCACGCACATCGGATTGAAGAGCCCTTTAAAAAGTCCCTCTCCGTCATGGGTGATGTCCGAGGTCTTGCCGTGCATGATGGAGGGGGCCCGAAGCACTTCCTCTCCGGCGAAGAGTCCCAGGATCTGATGACCCAGGCAGATGCCGAGAACAGGAACCGAGGGATCCAGCCGCTTCAGGAACTCAAGGCAGTAACCCGAGTTGATCGGATGGCTCGGCCCCGGCGAGATGCAGACCTTTTCGAGTTCGGGGTCCGTGGCCAGTTCGAGCAACCGGGGGTCGTCGTTATAGACCACAACCGGCGTCTCGCCCAGCATGCAAAAAGCCTGCACCAGGTTATACGTGAAGGAATCGTAATTATCGATGAATAAGAACATGTTTAAATCCAATCCTT
>CAYWNP010000008.1:0-23619 GCA_964459675.1 uncultured Akkermansia sp.
GAAATGCATTTTTCTACTTGGATATTGGATATTCCTTGTTGGATATTGGATATTCCCTGCTCCCCCAGCATGAGTTCTGCGTCTTGAGTCCTGAGTCCATCATCGCTCACGCCTGAAGTTATAGACACGCCTCATTCGTACGTGAACATCACCGTGGCAGTCGTATCGTGGCTGCTGCGCGCCCTGACCCAGTAGGCGGAGAAACCCTCGGGGAACGTATACGTCGTGGCCACGCCTGCCTTGAGCTCAATGCTCGCGCACGGGATCCAGAGATCTGTCCCGTCCACATCAATCTCGAACGTGAGACAAGTGTCCACGGAGCTTTCCAGACTCACGGACTTCTTGTCGTAGCCTGTCATCAGATAGCGGTCTGAAGAGGCGTTCGCCTTGACCGATTCTGGGCTGCTTATTTCCATCTTTGATATGCTCCTCGACAGCCAGCGTCTTGACCTCCACCGAGTAGAGCCCCTCCTCCATGGTCGCGATGTAGATCTTGTTGGCGGGGTCGGTCAGGTGCCGTGCCGTGCCAGTCAAACGTCCTGGCATCATCTCTTCCTAACGCGCCCAGGTCGATTGGCTTACTGAAGAGGCACTTGCAAAACCTCCAACGAAAACGGCCACGACAGAGCGTGGCCCTCCAAAAATCAAGGAGAACGGGCTTTCATGCACTGGAGGGACGCGCTCTGTCGCGTCCGCAAAGGGTTTTGCAAGTGCCTCTGAAATAAAAAAAGTGGAATGACGGGTATTTCATTACGCCACCATTCCACTCTTTTCATCGCAACGATGTTACTTCTGCTCTTCCTTCGCTTTCGGGAAGAATATCGCCATCGCCACCATCAGGACGACCGCCATGATCAGGGCAACGAGATAAGGTTGTGACCAGTCATGCTTGCCATCGGGAAGAACATTGGCCTTTAAGAGCCGGTCAAAGACGTTGTTGGAGAGCACACTGCCCAAGCCAAACATCACCAAGCCGATCAACCCTTGAGCCTGTCCACGAAGCTCTGCAGGAGCCTTGGCATCCACATACATCTGCGCGCCGATGATCAAGAGACCAAAGATGAGGCCATGAATCAAGATACCCGCGAAGTCCCCCATGGGCAGAATGTTTGTCGCACCCAGATAGAAGGCGCCATAACGGAAGGCCAGAGCACCGAGACCAATCACCATGGCCCACTTGTAACCTGCCTTCCTGAGAATCACAGGGATCAGCAACATGAAGATGAGTTCAAAGGCCTGTCCAAGATTCATGGTGTTCGTCAGATACTCGAAACCCTTCTCTTTGAGATAAGAGGTGCCGTAAACCATATACCACATAAAGGGAACCATTGACAGAAGTGCGAAGAGGGTAAAGAAGGCAAACTCTGGACGCTTCAGCAAGACGAGTGAGCGCAGACCGAGAGCATCCACGACCGAGAGGGGCTGACCTTTCGCCTTTGGCGGTGTAGGAGGCAGGAAGAAAGCCAAAACGCCACCCAGTACAGAAGCAATGGCTCCCGCGAGGAAAATTGTTGACGTGCTATCGAAGTTGGCAACGCCAAAAACTTTCACGCCCACAAAGCTAAAGATGCCTGAGGCTACCCAGCCCAGCGTTCCAAAGACACGAATCTGAGGAAAGGCCTCTGTCGTACTGTTGGACATCGCGATCGTGGCCGTCAGGGACCAGGTCGGCATGTAGAAAAGCATCGCAGCCAACAAGACATAGAAGAGCACCTGAGGAGAGGTCACTGTATAGGCATACGCCAACAAACCAGCGCCAACAAAGTTACAGAGGGCCAAGACGCGTTCACTGTTCATGAAGCGATCCGCGAACATGCCGAAGAGTGGGGACGACAAGGTGCCAAAAGCCATAATCAAACCACACCAGAAAGCCCACTTATCCCCTCCCTCCATGCCCCCGACATACGGAAACATCGGCAAAAACCAAACGGGCAACATCATAAACTGCAAAAACATCATCGCGCTCAACTTCACGCGCATCCCCATCGCCATTGAATTGCTCATTGTTGTATCCTTTCGTATGCTTACTTCTTGCTATCTGAACTTGCGAAAGCTGGACGGCGACCCTTGTAGCAGAGGAGCATGACCGGAGCCGCAATAAAGACGGTCGAGTAGGTGCCGACGACCAAGCCGATCAACATCGCCAAGGCGAAATCATTAATCGCTCCACCACCGAAGATGTAGAGCGAGAGGGTCGACAACAAGACGGTCGTCGAGGTCAAGACTGTACGACTCAAGGTTGAATTGATCGAACGATTAACCAGCGTACGGAAGTCCATCTTGATATCCTTGCGCAGATCTTCACGGATCCGGTCGAAGATGACGATGGTGTCATTGATGGAGTAACCGACGATCGTCAGGATAGCGGCCACAATGGTCAAGCTCATCTGACGTCCCGTCAAGCTGTAGACGCCGATCATAAAGAAGGCATCATGCGCCAGAGCGACCAACGCGCCGACTGCAAAGCCAAATTCGAAGCGGAGCGCCACATAGATAAAGATGCCGATCAAGGAGAAGATGATGGCCAAGTAGGCGGCATTCTTCAGATCCTTGCCCACGGCTGGACCCACAGCATCTTCGCTGGCCAAGGTGAACTGACACTGAGGCAGGGCTGTGTTGAGTGCTTCCCCAACGAGAGCCGAGCTGTTCTTGCCACCCCTTTTGATATCGCCTGTTTTCACGAGCAAAAGCTTGCTGGCATTGTTGGGTGCGGACTGATACTGGATTGTGGCGTCAGCGGCAATACCCGTGACCGTTTTACGCACCGTAGCCATATCGGGTTCGCTAACATACGAGTAGGTCATGGCCGCGCCACCGGTGAAGTCTACTGACATCACACTCGCTGGCTTAGTCCACGCGCGGAACATAAAGAACGCACAGGAGGAAACAATGATGACGAACGAGGCGATACCACAGAGCTTCCCGTATTTCAGGAAGTCAATGTTCGTCGGCTTGATGAGACGCATCATCCAATAGGGTTTCACCCGTCCTTCTGGAACGGTTGCATTAAAGATCAAGCGCGTCACGACTAATGCCGTAAACATACTGATGACGATACCCGCCGAGAGGGTGACCGCATAACCACGGATCGGTCCTGCGCCAAAGATGAAGAGAATGGCTGCCGTCAGGAGCGTGGTGATGTTCGAGTCGAAGATTGCCAAAAAGGCGCGATCATAACCTGCGGCCACCGCAGCACGCGCTGATTTACCTTGGGCAAACTCTTCACGCATACGTTCAAAAATCAAGACGTTCGCATCAACAGCCATGCCCAACGTCAACACGATACCCGCAATACCTGGCATCGTGAGTGTCGGCAAGGCGAACGGACTCTTTGCAGCGCCAGCGCCGCCACCAAAGACACCCAAAACATTGGAGACGAAGATCAACCCCGCAGGCAGCAGGATCAAGTTCAAGATTAGGGCAATATTCGCAACGAGTCCACAGTAGGCATAATAGATCAGCATGAAGAGGGCGACGAGGATAATGCCAGCAATCGAAGCTTTGACACCACTTTCGATCGCATCCTTTCCAAGTGTTGACCCCACATCGCGAATCTCGATAATCTTCATCGGCGCAGGCAGAGAACCCGCTTTAAGGATGTTACTCAGCAGATTGGCCTCAGAGGGGGTAAAGCTGCCATTAATCACGGCTCGGCCATCGGGAATCTCGCTTTCGAGGGTTGGGGCAGAATAGAGGGTTCCATCCAAAATAATGGCCAAGCGACGCCCAATTTCGCTGTTGTTCTGGGTTCCACGGGGTTTATATTTCCGGGTTACCTTTGCGAAGTCCATTGCACCCTTCGCATTAAAGGTCAGCGAAATATGAAGGCGGCCGGTCATGGAATCACGTTCTACACCTGCGCTGGAGAGGGCGGAGCCTGTCAGTTCAGCCTTCCGCGCAACAAAGACAGGTTCATACACTCTTGTTTTACCTGTTCCACGTGGCTCCAACATAAAGTTATACCGAGCTTCCTGCATCTCAAAACGTTGTAGCCGAGTAGCATACCCGGGCAATTTTGAAATGATGTCGTAATTCGGGGCCCTTTTGAATGACCGTCCATCATCTCCGAGGACGTAACCTTCAGGGAGACGCTTTGAGGCGAACACCTTATCGACTAACTCTGCATTTCGGGGATGAACAAGCTTGAATTCCAGGTAAGCCGCCTTCTGAATAGCATCTTCTGCAGCAGCACGTTCCTCTTTCGTTGCGCCTGGCAACTGAACAAAAATGCGATGATCCTTGCCCCCCTGGATCAACGGCTCCTTGGTGCCAATATTATCAACACGATTACGAATCACCTCAATCGAACGTGAATCGGCATCCTTGAGAAGCGTGGCAATCTCTTCCTTGATAGCGACCTCGGTTAACTCATTGCTGCTTCCAGCCCGAATATTATCAGCCAGCAACTCCTCGTCTATGGCGATGGTGAAACTTGTGCCACCAGAGATATCAAGCCCCAACGGAATCTTTTCTTTTGGCGGCAGGGCAACATACGCCGACACCACCAACAAAATCAACAATACAAGCCACTTCCAGAGATCATTTCTGCTCATGTTAAGAATACTCCAATTTTTCTACTAACCATTACCTGAACCGAGGTGAAACGCACAATAGATTATCAAAATCCTCATCCTTTTTCACTACTAAAGATGAAAAAAATGGATTTTTTCAGGAACGGGGTACGTTTCTGGATATTTTCGTCTATAAAGGCGACTATTCGATCACAGGCCTGAAACCAACATTATAGACCTTTTGCCAGGCCGGATAGGGCTGGCGATGCCACGTTGTGCAGAGTTTCGGGCGCTCGCGCCAGGAACCACCACGCGTGACGCGTTGGTCTGTTGCGTCCGTTTTGACACCATTACGGTCTGCCGTATCAGCATACGGATAGATGAGATACTTGGAACGAGTCCACTCACGGGCATTGCCGTTCATGTCGTAGAGCCCCCACGGATTAGGTTTCCACGTCGCCACAGGCTCGGTCACAAAGCCGCCATCGTTAAAGCGGGCGTCCTGCGGAATCCAGTTGTCATACGGATTCTCAGCATTCTTGTACCAGCCCTCCTTGTAACTCTGTTTGTAAGGATTGCAGGCGAAATAGGCAAGCATGGCATCGCCCATATTGGCGTTCTTTGAGAAGTCATCATCGAGTCCACCCCACCAGAACTGGGAGTCCGTGCCTGCACGTGCGGCGCGTTCCCACTGAGCCTCCGTGGGAAGCGTCACCTTCAGCCCTCCCTCCTTGGACAGCCATTCGCAGAAGGCCATGGCCTCGCGCCAAGAGACCCGCACCGCTGGCTGGTCCGGCAGATCCTGTTCAAACCCCTGAACGCCGAACTGGTAACCGTGCCGCTCTGCGTTTTTGCTCTCAAAAAGCGAGGCGAACCTGCGCATCTGCTCGTTGGTGATCTCGGTCGTCAACATCCAGAAGCCTTTCTTCAGCTCCTGAACAGTGATCGGCCGTGCGTCCAGGGAGTCACCGCCCAGCTGGAATTTTCCTGGAGGAATCCAGGCGAAGTCAAAGCAGACCTTGTCACTTGTCTCGCCCTTCACGTCGAAGGTCAGCGAGGTCTTTCCAGCGAAGTCGAGCCGCTTGCGCCAGAGAACCTTTCGGCTGTCATCCATCACCACGAGGCGAGCGCCCTTCAACAGGTCGGCTTGCGCAGCAGCGGGAACTGAAAGGCTGATCTGCTCGACAGTTACAGGCTTTTCAAAGATCGTCTCCCAGAACTCATACATATCCTCTCGGCGCGTCTGCGCAACCGTCTGGAGATTGCCGTCAACCGCCAGCAACTCCTTAAAGGTCAACCCGTCGCCCGCATCATCACTCATCCAGGCGCTCCCGTCTGCCGCAACATCTTGACCTGCGCTGAAGATGTTGATCTCGCCGAGGACCACGACACATGACGCGCCGCTTTCCACGCGCACATACTTCGCCTTCGGCGTCTCCTTCTTGCCAAGGGAGGAGAGCGGGATCTCGATCCGCTTCGTAATCTGTCCGCCCGGGGCGCTCTTCTTTTGTAAGGCGACGGCCTGCTCAGCGGTCAACCGTTCAGATTCCGGAAGCGTCTGCTCCATCTCCAGTTTCGGACGTTCTGCTTTCTTCGGCTCAACAAACTCCGAGTCGTAGGACTGAACCTGAGGATAGACCTCCATATCAATATCATTGTTGACCGGCGAATATTTGGCGCGCAACTCTTTGGCGCGTGACGCGGTCCGTTCGACAATCGGCTCAAGCCCGGGGATCTCACCCCAGGAACCAAAGAAAGGCGCATCAAAATCGTGCCAGGCTGCGAGACGCTCCCAGCTCTCCTTGTCCAATTCGACGCCACTATGCTTCTTCGAGAGGAGCTGCGCCAGCTCCGTCTGGCTAAAATGGAAGTCCATCGGCGTGTGCATCGGCCGATCGCCCTCGATACCAGGCGTACGAAGGTAGCGCCAGAGATTAAAATAGGCTTGCGTGAACTTACCGCCCTTAGTCCAATTACCATGCATGGCCGTCTTCCAGCCCACCAAAGGTGTGTCTGGACTGAAGTCTGGCTTGGCCTTCGTTCCGTTATGGCAACCCACACAGTACCGGTTAAGAACAGGCTGCACTTCACGCGCGAAACTGAAGCCGCGGGCAGGACCATACCACTCCTTGAGCTCATCCGGCTTACGGTTCAGTAACGGAGACGGCGGTGGTGCCATGTCCTGATTTTCGTGACACCCTGCACAGGAGACTGTCTCCCCTGGCTGGCCGATCACCCAGGAGCGCATGATCTGTAAGGCTTGCCCCTTGTCATCGATCGGCTGCAACGAGACCGTGCAGTTTGCAGGCACATTGAAATAGGCGGAACCGTCCGCCTTCACCGGCGCAACGCCAAGGATACGCTTCACATCCCACGGACCATCCATGCCGATCGTGCCGTAGAGTCCACCCATGTTGCGGCGGCTGAAGTAATATTCGATTACGCGGATGCCCTTCACCACGCCCCGCGGTACACCCTCCAACCCTGGACCCGAGTAGATGTCCTGAATATGAACACGCGCCTGCTTAGAGGCCAAATTCACGCGATCCGGCAGCATCGGAGGTGGCGACTGCTTCACCACAGGCGCCGGCTCAATATACGCGGAGTCATCCGCCGCCTTGATCAAGATCATGTTGTCGAAGGTGTCCACCAGATAAATACCCCAAGGAACATCTGGTGCTGGCTTCATGGTCACGAGGTGATAATTCTTTGAGAGCGGATAAGGATGGAGGAACTGCGGGAAGCGTGAGCCGATCAAGCCGTCGCGGATGACGGGGATCGTCTTCTTGCCCCGATACGGAATTTCAGCGACCACACCCGAATCGTCTCTGCGCCCCTGCGTGGTGTCAAAAATAAAGAGGCGTCCTGAACGGGAACGGTCATGATGTCCGCCTGCCACGCCAATAACCTGACGTGACTGGCCTGGGATCGGACGGGCGAAGAAGAAGGAACCCGGGAACCAGGAACCACTACCACGCAATTCCCGCTGATCCGTCCCATCCGGATTCATACTGAAGAGCATTCGGGAGTTGGAGTGTGCCGCATCGGTGTACTCCCAGCGCTGATACATGACTCGACCGTTGGGCAGCAGGGTGGGCGACCAGTTGGAGTCCTGCTCAAAGGTCAGCTGGCGAACCGACTTGTCAGCCGGATCCAGCCGATATGTACACATCATGAAGTCGCCACCAAAGGTGCAAGGCAAACCTTGATACACCGCGGTCGACGTGAAGATGATCTTGCCATCCGGCAAGTAACAGGGGTCCGCATGCGCCACATCCACGCCGTCATCCGGTGAGATCTGGTGCGGATTCGAACCGTCCGTCCCCACCTCCCATAAGCGGAAGTTCGCCTCCTTCTCCCCGGCCATGGCAAAGGCGATGCGGTCCGTATTGAAGTGGATCTCCGTGTCAATGATGGCCTGCTTCTTTTCAGGCTGGAAAACGACCTTCTCCTTCACCTCTCCGCGGAGGTTGCTCAACTCGACAATGGCGTCATCCAACTGAGCGCCAGAGCCGATACTCTGCATCGTCTTCCAGTTTTTCACCATGCCGATGGCATCGTCCATCGCCCGCTTCGCATCGCCCTTCGGCTTACGGCGCACCGCCAGGATGCGATCGAAATCCAAGAGCGGATTCGCCAGCAAGGCTTCGCGCTTCAAGGCATTAAGCTCCTTGACAAGAACAGCCTTGCGCTCAGGAGCAGCCTGTTTCAGCTCCGCATCCAGGGCCCGCATCTGCTTCAGGTACTCCGGACCCTTCGGATACTTGCTTCCGTAGGTCGAGATCAAATCCTCAACCGCCAGTTCAACAGGCTGCAACGACCAGTCGTCAACGCCAGGCGCGGTTTGCGAAACCACCGCGGCAGGCTTCTTTGCCCCCCACACGCCCTGCACAAGACAGAGACTCAACATGATTCCAATAAACATTTGATGCTTCATCTTCTTCCCCCTTTATTTATAGCTTTGTAGGCTCCTCTAGATACCCCTTAACCTTATTTAAAAAAATCATGCCGCAGACACCGTCAATGACACGATGGTCATGGGTCAGGCAGAGCGGCATCATGGTCTTAGCCTTGACTTGGCCCTGGTCTAAAAAGAGCCGCTCCTGTGCTGCGCAGATGCCCAAAATCGCCACCTGCGGCAGGTTGATGATCGGATTGAAATGCTCCACCCCATACATGCCCAGGTTCGTGATCGTAAAGGTTCCACCCAGAAAGGCGTCCGGCAATAACTTGCCCGTACGCGCAAGGGCGACCTGCTCCTTTGAAAACTCGGCCAGCTCGGCCAGTGAATAGGTTTGCGCCTTATGAATCACCGGCACGACAAGTCCATTCTCCAGACCCACCGCAATTCCCAGATTCACATCCGGCCAGGAATGGATGACGTCGTTCTCCAATGTAGCGTTGACCATCGGACTCTCACTGAGCGCCTGAATCACAGCCTTCATAATAAAATCATTGATCGTATAGCTCTGCCCTTGCGCCTTGAGCTTTGCCCGCAAGGCCATAAGTGCTGTAACATCCGCGGAGAGGGTCAGCGTCACCTCCGGAATCTCGCGCTTGCTCTGGGTCATGCGCTGAGCAATCACCTTGCGCATACCGGCCAGCGGGATCTTTGTCGGTGGACGCGGCAAGGCCTCAATGTCGGCCAGCATGATCTTGCCCCCTGCCCCTGTGCCCTTGACGGTTTGCAAATCCACACCCCGTGCCGCCGCGATCTTGCGGGCAAGTGGGGAAGCCTTGATCTTGGCCTTGGCTTCAACATCGCGACGCTTGATCACGCCGGAGGCTGCGGATGGCGTGAGCGAGGCGAGGGTAAGCCCCTTCTCTTTGGCCAATGTCTTTGCCGCAGGTGTCGCGGCGATCTTGCCGGCGTGGGCCTGAGGGCGGACCTGAGTGACATCATTGACCTTGGTGACTTCATTGATGGGAGCGGATGACTGGATCGCGACAACCTTCTTCTCAACAGCCGGCACAGCTTCGCCTGCAGCGCCGATCCAGGCAATGGTCTGAATCACCGGCACCACGGCACCCGCCTCGGCTAAAACAGCAAGCAGTACACCGGCAACCTCAGCTTCGACTTCCATCGAAACCTTGTCGGTTTCAATCTCGAGAAGAGGCTCACCCTTTTTCACAGGGTCGCCCACCTTCTTCAACCAGCGGGAGATCGTGCCTGTCTCCATTGCCATGCCCGCCTTGGGCATTATCACTGCGGTCGCCATGTCATTACTCCATCAATTTTTTAATGCCGTCCAAAATCACCGGCGTGGTTGGGACGATACTCGCCTCCAACTTGGGATTGTAAGGGATCGGCACATCTGCTCCACAAATTCTGAGAATCGGCGCGTCCATGTAGTTAAAGGCCTCGGACTCGGTAATCACCGCTGCCAGTTCGCCACCAAAGCCGCCCGTCTTGCACGCCTCATGCACGATCATCACGCGTCCGGTCTTCATGGCGGAAGCGATCACGGCCTTCTTATCCAAGGGGACCAAGGTGCGCAGATCCATCACCTCCACATCGATGCCCCCCTCCTTGGCCTGCTCCGCAGCCTCCAGGCAACGCGCCACCATGCGTCCATACGTCACAATCGTCACGTCCTTGCCTTCGCGGCGGATCGCTGCTTCGCCCAGCGGAACAATATAGTCGCCCTCCGGCACATCGCCCTTGGTACGATACAGGAGCTTCTGCTCCAGCACGACGACCGCGTTGTTGTCGCGGATCGCGGCTTTGAGCAAACCTTTCGCATCATACGGCGTAGAGGGCACAATGACCTTCAGCCCAGGCATGTTACAGATCCACGCTTCCGGACTTTGGGAGTGCTGTCCTGCCGCCCCTGTGCCGGACCCGGCTGGGGCACGAACCACAATCGGCATCGTCGTCTGGCCACCAAACATGTAACGGGTCTTGGCCGCCTGATTGCAAAGTCCGTCAAAGCAGCACGAGATAAAATCAGAGAACATGATCTCGATAATGGGGCGCATTCCGGTCATGGCCGCACCCACAGCCGCCCCCATGATGGCCGCCTCGGAAATCGGCGTATCGCGAACGCGCTCTTTCCCGAATTCATTCAGCATGCCAGCCGAGACACCGAAGGCACCGCCATACGCGCCCACATCCTCGCCCATGAAAAAGACCTTCGGATCGCGACGCATCTCCTCGCTCATCGCTTCGCAAATCGCCTGTGCATATGTAATTTCTCTCATGACTCCCAAATCCTTTCGTACAGGCAGGCAATTGCCTGCCCCTGCGTCACTCCGCATAAACATCTGTCAACGCACTTTCCAGCTCCGGTTCGGGGCTGGCTTCCGCAAAGGCCAGCGCGTCTTCAATCGATTTTTTGGCCTGCTCCTCTACGGCGACCAGCTCAGCCTCCGTCACCAGCTTCTCCTTTAGTAGCCATGTGCTCATGATCTTAATCGGACAGCGTTCCTTCCAGGACTCAATCACCGTCTTGTCGCGGTACTTGTTGCCATCGCTCTTGGAGTGGCCCATGATGCGATAGGTGTTGGCCACCAGGAATCCCGGACCATTCTTTTCCACATACGCACGACCTTCGACAGCAGCCCGCCAGACCGCCATGACATCGTTCCCATCCACGGACCAACCCTTCATTCCATAGGCCTGAGCGCGGACGGCGAGATCCGAAATGTTCATCGCGTCGTTGACATGCATGGACATCCCGTATTGGTTGTTCACGCAGACAAAGAGCACGGGCAACTTCCAGATCGAGGCGAGATTGAGCGCCTCGTGGAACGTTCCCTCATTGGTCGAACCGTCGCCGCAGAAGCAGACGACCACGCGATCAATTTTCTGGAGACGCATACTCAGCGCCGCACCCACCGCAATCGGGAACTGCGCACCCACGATGCCATTGGCGCCCAGGTTGCCCTTCGCCATGTCGGCAATGTGCATACACCCGCCTTTGCCCTTGCAAAAACCCGTGGCCTTGCCCAGAAATTCAGCCATCATGCGGCCGATGTCCATGCCCTTGCCGATGCTCTGCCCGTGTCCCCGGTGGGTCGCGTAAATCAAATCATCCGGATGTAATGTGGACGTCACTCCAATGGCGGCAGCCTCCTCGCCAATACAGAAATGGGCCGTCCCATGTACGCGGCCCAATGAAAAGAGGCGCGCCGCGTTCTCTTCGAAGAGTCGCGTCTGCGACATTTTTAAGACCATATCCAGCAACTGCGCCTTCGGCGGGAGGGTTGCTACTTTCTTTTTAGTCTGTGTCATAATTTTCTCGTTAACGGACGACGTATAAGTCGCCCCTACAGATTATTGACCCCTTGCGACCTCATAGACCGCATAGAAGTTCTCCAGGGGAATGTCCTGCATAAAATGGTTGCTCGGGGCAAAGACATAGCCGCCGTCCTGGCTGAAGGCATCCAGACACTTCTTCGCCTCGTCACGGGCCTGCTGAACCGTCCCGGAGAGCGCGCCCTGCATGTCCAGTCCGCCATGGAAGACGATATCCTTGCCGAACTCCTTTTTCAGTTCGAAGGGATCCATCCCGACTGCACGGGGCTGGAGCGAATTGAGCACGTCAACGCCCATATCAATGAAATCAGGGATCAGATCGCGCACCGCGCCACAGGAGTGCATCCAGATCTTCGCCCCCGGGGCAAAGGATTTGACTGCATCAAAGAGGCGTTTGTACTCGGGCTTGAAAAATTCGCGATAGATCTCCGGCGCGACCAGAAGGCGATCCTGCATGCCGTGATCACTGGAAAACTCCACCCATTCAATATACGGAGCAATAGGTTTCAACGCATATTCGTGCATCTCGATCAGCACGTCCGTGATCTTGCTGATCAGCGCGCGGGAAAATTCAGGGTTCACATAGAGATCGACAAAGAAATCCTCGAAGCCGCGCAGATAGGGACCGATATCCAATGTCAGTCCCGAGACAAGCGAGCTGGTTCCCACATAATACGGCGTATTCTCGGCCCAATGCTTGGCGTTGTCCACAACCCCTGCCATGCGTCCCGGGTCTTTCGGATTTGGCCAGCGATGTTTTTCGAGTAGCGAGATGTCATCTTCCATGAACGGAACCTTCGCGATCATCGGTTCACCGCCCACCTTCTTGAAGCCAACGCCCCACTCGTTGAACTCAACACCGTCGGCGTCCACGGTCGGGGCGAAATATTTAGGCTTCGAGAACTGGAGATGACGGAAGTCGCAACCAATCAGGTCCGCGACGCGCTCATCCATATAATTACCCGAACGGCTCGCACTGACAAATTTGCCGAGATCCTGCCACTTCTGATCACGGACCACATCAAAATAGAGGCGATCACATAACCGGCTCGCAGAACCCCAGACATCGATGGGGACACGATCAGGGGCCCGATGGTTTAAAGCTGTCCTGACACGTTCACGCGCAATCATTTTTCCAACTCCCCGTATTTCTTTTGAAACTCGGCGATCTGCTGATAGATCTTGGCGCTGTCCAAGGCCGTGTAGAGATTCTTATAGACCTCGTAAAGGTCATTATAACGCGCCACGTTTGCTGGGTCAGGACGATAGAGCGTCTTCATCTTCACCAGATTTTCAACACCCGAGGCCGCATCCTTAAAAATACCCACACCGACACCGCCGAGGATCGCTGCGCCGGTCACAGCGGCATCGCCATTCACAAGGGTGCAGACCGGATGGCCATAGACATCGGACTGGATCTGATTCCAGAGGGCCGACTTGGTCGGACCGCCCAGCAGATGAACACGCTCAAAGGTGATGCCCGCCTTGACCAGCGACTCCAGCATATCCCGCACCTCCAAGGTGATGCCTTCGATAAAGGCTCTCGCCATGCAATAGCGGTCATGCGCAAAGGTCATCCCTAACAGCGTGCCACGGGCTGAAGAGTTCCACCGGGGCGTTCCTGCGCTGGCAAAGTAAGGCATCAGCAGTAAACCCTTCGAGCCGACAGGCGCCTTGCTGATGAGTTCGGTGAGAATGTCATACGTATCGCGTCCCGACATCTTGGCATAGGCGGACTCCAGTTCGGCAAACTGGTCTCGGAACCAACGAAAGACGCTTGCGGCTCCAGCTTGGTAACCCTCGACCAGCCAGAGACCCTTCATCACATGATTGGTGACCATGGTTCTGCGCGAGGCGTCATGGAAGGCATGGTCCACGCAAGCCGCGACGGCACCGCCCGTGCCCAAGGAGACCGAGAGCAGATGGGGACAGACCACGCCTGCACCCAGCGCACCGGCATTCTGGTCGCCCGCGCCAATGCACAACGGCGTGCCCGCCTTCAGACCCGTCGCCTTGGCCACCAGCTCAGAGACACCCCCGACGCGCTCGCCACTGGCACGCGGTGTCGAGAGTTGCTCAGGGGTGATTTGTCCGACCTTCAATAAACGATCACTCCACTTCAACTGCGCCGTATCCCAGCACCCATAAAAAGCCGCATCACAATGATCCACATAAAACTCAGGGGCGCCCCAGGAGTAGAGCAGGAAGTCATGCAACTGGACAACCTTATGGACACGCGACCAGGCCTCAGGCTCATGGCGTTGCAACCAGAGAATCTTGGAGAGCATCCACGTCGTGCTTTGCGGCAGGCGCACGATATCGTAGAAGTCATCATCGCCGACCTCCTTACGAATCAGCTCAACCTCTTCTGCGGTGCGATTATCCTGCCAGGAGATCATCGGTCGGACCAACTTGCCGTCACGCCCCACGGGCAGTGTGCAACAGCGCTGAGCCGAGAAGGCGATCGAGGCGATCTGCTCGGGAGGCAGGCCCGCCTTGCGCAACGCCTCAGCCGCAACGCCAAAGGTCGTTTCGAGCAGCATGTTCGCATCCTGCTCCACCCAGCCAGGACACGGATAGGAACACGCGTATTCACGATAGGCCTGGGCGACCAAGTTACCCGCATCATCCATGATCGCGGCCTTGGTGCCTGTGGTTCCAACATCAATGCCCATTAAATAGTTCATAGCGTCACCCCTACATGTTTCCGCGTTCCGCCTTGATGGTCGCCAACATCGCCGCGATGTTTGCGACAGGGACATCCGCCATCACCTCCTGAGAGGGCGCAATGATGTAACGGCCACCTTTACCGAGGATACTGATCACACGCTTCGTCTCAGCGGCCACCTCCGCAGGCGTCCCCTGTGGCAAGATCTCCTGGGTGTCAATGCCACCCCAGAAGGACAGTTTGTCGCCAAACTGCTTCTTAATGCGTTCAAGCCCCATGCAGGGCTGCACCGGCTCGATCATATCGAGTCCGATCTCGATCAAGTCCGGAAGGAAGGACGTGACATCCCCGCACGAGTGCATCATCATGGGCAGGCCTGCGTCCTTGAAAACCTTGAAAAGGCGGGCAATGCGCGGTTTAATCAGACCATGGAACTGCGCTGGCGAGACCAGTGTGCCGACCTGGCAACCGAGGTCGTCGCCGTGATGGCCGACCTTGAAACCAGCAGCCACTTTCCGCTTGGCCGTCGCCACCTTATAGTCCGTGATCTTATCCATCAGAATCTCGACCGACTCCGTGTCAGTGATCGACTCCATCATGAACTCCTCAAAACCCATCAGACAATAGGTGCTCTCGTAAATGCCGAGGTATCCAGAGGGTACGACCAGATGCTCGCCATTGGCGTTCGCCTTCAAGTCGCGCACCATGTCATCAAAGTTGTCCGGGCGGTTGGCATCAGGCGCCTGATAAGCCCGCGCCGCCTCGGCAAAGGGCATGTCAAGAATGGCCCGATCAAAGGAGTCTGGAAGGAAGGGCTCGGCCATCCGATTCTTCTCCTTATTCCCCTGAAGCGGATGGTAACACGCGAAGAAGCCATCCTCTCCGATCTTGATCCCCATCCCCCAGGCGTCATAGACAATGCCATTCTTGCGATCAACCTTGGCATACCCCTTCTCCTCCAGCTCAGCCATCTTCTTCGCATCATTGCGATAGAAAAGTGGCGTGTCGATCAGGGTCAAGGAGATGACCAGATGATTGTCCAGGTAATCGTCCAACGCCTCTGCCCCGGACAAACCCAGGGCCTTGGCGACAGCACCGTCCTTGGTGCGATCCGCAATCGTGATCTGGCTCGGTAGATAATCCACTGGCAATCCCTTGATCACATTCAGCGCGCGTTGTTCACGTGTCATACGATTCCTCCTTACATGCCAAGTTCGATAATCTCCTGGACATCCTTCTTCGTCAATGGCTTCAGCGAAGCCAACTTGCCGTTGGCACCGAAGTAGACGCGTACAGAGTCGTCCAGCAAAGTCTTCACCACTTTTTTGTGGTTCTCAGGAATCCCCTTGCACTGTGTGAGACGAGTCTGGACACCGAGGCCAGAGATGAACTTTTCAAACTTTGCAATCACTTGGAGCGGCGTCATCTTCTTACCAAACACGCGCTGACCGAACTGGATGTACCGTTCAGGATTGACCTTCCACGTCTTCTTCATGAAGGCCGGCATCACGATACCCAGCGAGGCGCCATGCGTCACGCCCCAGCGGGCGGACATCGCATGCGCGATCATGTGCATGGGCGTGAACCCGCCTGTCCCCGGGAGAATCCAGCCATTCCAGGAGAGAGCGACCTCCCACATCAGATCACCCCGCAGCGCCACATTCTTCGGATCTTTCAGAATCTTGGCCACATGGTCCATCTGGGAACTCATGATGCCTTCCATCAGACGATCCTGGACAGGAACCTCGTTCTGGCAGGTGAAGTAGATTTCGATGACGTGCGACAGGGAGTCGACCACACCGCAGGCCGTCTGATAGGTGGGCAGCGAGGTGGTGAGTTCCGGATCAAGAATGGAAACCTTCGGATAGATGCACGGATGGAAGAGGTAGGTCTTCTCCATGGTCTCAGTATTGGTCGCAACCGCCCCGCAATTCATCTCACTGGAGGTCGCCGGAAGGGTGTTGATCAGGAGGATCGGCAACGCCTTGTCTGGCGGAACTGTCGCATTGCTGTCGTGGCGGCTGTACATCATCTTCCAGAGGTCGCCCTTGTAGAGCGTGCCGGCGGCGATCAGCTTGGCTGTATCCATGACGCTGCCACCCCCGCAGCCAATGATCATGTCGACCTTCTTTGCTCGGGCCACTTTGACGCCCGCCTCAATGTCGCTCATCAACGGATTCGCCACGGCGGCATAGAAGGGTACAACCTCGACTCCCTTTTCCTTACAGAGGGCCACGACCTTGTCCAGCGTCTCCTTCATAAAGCCATAATCAGCATAGGAGACCAAGAGGGCCTTCTTTCCGACTGCGGCAGCCTCGCTGCCAATCTGCTTAAGCTCACCTGCGCCGAAGACGATACGGACTGGATTATAAAACTGGAAATTGTTCATGCCTCTCTCCTTTTTCCTCGTGGTCAACACGTTGATAATGATCATCCGGACTCACGAGCAGTCTGAATGACAGGTCCCATTTAATCAGAAAACAGAGAAACGCGCTATACCAATTCTTAACAGTGTAAGAAAATGTTATTCTTGGCCTTAAACCCGCACCTCGGGAAACTCTGTTTTATTCAATGACCAAGCAAGCGGGAGGGAGAAAAGATGGAGAAGCGCCAGAAGGGGAATCGCCACCGTCAGGATCATCTCCACGGAATAGGAAGCCGCGAATAAGCAGAGAAGCAGCGTGATGGCGCGGCCAAGATAAAAGGAGGACTCCTGGGCAAAGATATAGGTATACCGGGTACGCTGCTCTTCTTTAGCAACCTGGTCCGCCCCCCGCAAATAGAGCGTCATATAGGCGACCTCTAGGAGCGGCCCAAAAAAGAGAATCACAAGAATCAGAAAGAGTGCACTGACGGTGGTTTGCAGAAGCGCATTCAGACACGCGGCAAAGGCCAACATCAAGGCACTCACAATAAACAGCCAGAGACGATGACGCGGCGACGAGAGCCGTCCCACGAGGTAGAGCAGGAATCCAGCCGTGATCGCCCCCAAGCTTTGGATCTTTCCCAGCAGAAATTCATTCTGTTTGAGAATGCAAAAGACCAACACCACCGGGACAAGGGTGGCAAACAACTGGGTAAATCCTCTCAGGAAGGAGATCAGGAAGAGTTTTTTTGCAAGAGGACTATGGTGAAAAAAGACAAACGGGGCGCGACTGGGGAGGGGAAAACGGTCCTGCAGCATGATCAATGCGCTTGCGAGGGTCAGCAGAAGGGCCATCCCCTGAACAATCCGATAGGAGATTTCGGGCGTCAGCACACGGCTGACAAACCAGCCAATGAAAAATGAAGAGCACGTGGTACAAATGGCTTGGCAAGAGAGCTCCAGGCTCTGAAAATAGTTCCGCGTCTCGTCCGTGGTCGAAACAAAGACCAGATAGTTATGGGGGACCCAAATAAAGGTAATGGCACTTCCCATCGCCGCACCCACAAGGCTAAGCGCAAGGAGGCTGTGCGGATTAACAAGCGACAAAGTAAAGAGGGCGACTCCCGAGAGTGCGAGGCCAAAGGCGAAGAGGCGCTCCGCACCCCAGCGGCTCATCCAACGTCCTGTCACCCAGGAGATCACGGGCACTGCAGAAAAGAGGGCGAGCATAAAAACAAGGATATGCTTCACGCTATGGGTCTGTCCTAAAATATAGGAGTAGGAGAAGATGTTCTGGAGAGGGGCCGTCAGGAAATAGATCGACATCGCAATCAGCAGGGTGCGGACATTGCGCTTCTGGTTACGGAAAAAAGCAAATTCAGCTAGTAAAAACTTCATGAAGCCCTTTTTGAATCCCATGAAAGTACTAAAAACGGGATGGATTCAAAAGGAAAACTTTGCTATTCTAAAAAAACATGGCTAAGGTTAAACTTACAAAGACAGAATTAAAGGCTCAGAGCGACGCCCTGAAGCGTTTTCAGCGTTTTTTACCGATGTTGCAACTTAAGAAGCAGCAACTGCAGGCAGAGCTGGCCGCCATCACCGTGCACATCGAGGAGGTCGTCGCTCGGGAGGAGCAGGAACGCAGTGCCCTCCAGCCGTGGGTTTCCCTCTTCTCAGATCAGACTTTCGACCTTTCAAACTTGGTTGCCGTGGGTCAAGTCGTCACAACAACCAGCAACATTGCTGGTGTTTCCATTCCGGTCTTTCAGCAACTCGAAGTAAACCCTGCCACCCTCGACCTCTTTGCAACCCCCGTCTGGCTGGATTCCGCAATCACCCTCGTGACGCGCATGCTGAGCCTCAAGGCGGAACGGAACATCTTGGAACAACAACAGGCCTTAGTCGCCCTGGAACTCAGGATGACCTCCCAGCGCGTCAACCTCTTCGAAAAGGTTAAAATTCCGGCCTGCAAGGAGAATATCCGCATCATTAAGATAGCGATTGGCGACCAACAGACTGCCTCCGTGACGCGGGGCAAGATCGCCAAGAGCCGGAGCAAGAAGGAAGGTCCAGACGAGGAGGATGCCGCATGATCGTCCCCATGAAACATCTGACCTTGCTCTGCGTGGCAGAGGAGCGCGAGCAGACGCTAAAAATCCTGCGCGCCAGCGGGAGCGTTCACCTGAACATTCAGCATGGCGACTCCCCCTGCTTCCATGATGCACATGCACAACTCGCCCGCAACCAGCGCGCGCAACATATCCTCTCTGGCGCCATGGCTGAAAAACCTGTGATCCCCGCCCCCCTCTCCAGCCTTCCTCCTCACACGCATGAACAGGCTGCAACCTTGGCTTCATGGATGACCCAGCCCCTGCCTGACAGACACGGAACGCCTGAGGAGCGCATCACAACTGTGATTCAGCTCTCGGAGATGCGTCAGGGACTGGTCAACGAAGGCGACCGCCTTGCGCGACAGATCAATCTCATCAAACCCTTTGGCCTCTTTGACGTCACCCTCCCGAAAACACTTGCCGCACAGGGCGTTGAAGTCACCCTCTTCCACTGCCCAGCCCCTGTCACTGTCCCTGTACTCACCTGCGTGACAGAGGAAGAGACCTGTTATTGCGTCCAGATCGGCGAAGCCAACCTCCCGCCTAAAGCTGAACGGATCCCTCTGCCGGAGGCCGACCTCACCACGCTGGAAGCCCAGCGGACCCGTGCGCTTGCACGGGCAGAGGAGATCAACGAATGTCTCAAAGGCGCCACCCACACCTTGACCTTCCTGGTGGGACACGAGCATCTCTTGCAGGAGCATTGCACCTTCATCACGGCCTTAGACACCCTGAAGACGCAGGGTCCCGTCGTCTGGATCACAGGGTGGTGCCCCAAAGATCAGGTGGAACCCTTGCGCCAAACGGCACAGCAACATGCGTGGGGACTCCTGTTACGCGAGCCAGAAGATTCAGAGACCGTGCCCACGCTCCTACGTCCGTACCGCTGGCTCCAGCCCATGCTCGTGCTCTTCAAAGCGCTCGGCATCACCCCTTCGTACCATGAGGCGGACGTGAGCCTGCCCTTCTTCGCCTTTTTCAGCATCTTCTTCGCCATGCTCGTAGGCGACGGCGGGTATGGCTTCATCATCCTTGCCTTGGCCTTGTGGGGCAGGTCTAAGGTCAAGTCCACACCCATGGCGCAGGCCCCCTTCACCTTGCTGACGGTCTTCTCTCTCGCAACGATTGTGTGGGGCGCAGTGTCGAATACCTGGTTCGGTTGCCACCCGGATGTCCTCGCGAACCCCGTCAGCCGTTGGCTGAGCCTGCCGGGCGGCAAAGGGGACAGCAACATGATGCTGATCTGCTTTACGCTGGGGGTCATCCATCTCTCCATCGCCCGTATCTGGAATGTACTAGTGCTCTTCCCCGACACCAAGTTCCTGGCGCAGGTCGGCTGGGTCGGCGTGATCTGGTTCATGTACTTCATGGCAGGAAACATTGTGGGTGTTTTACCCATGCCCTTTGTCATGAAGATTATCCTGGGCATCTCGATTCTCCTGATCGTCTGTTTTATGTTGAAGAGAAACGAATTGAAGGCCGGCGCCGCCGATCTCGGACTACTCCCTCTGAACATCATCGGTTGCCTGGGTGATGTCATCTCCTACGTCCGTCTCTTTGCCGTGGGGTTGGCGGGCGTCAAGGTCGCTGAGAACTTCAACGAAATGGCGCTCAGCATCGATTTGCCGATCTACCTGAAAATCATCCCGCTCGTCCTGATCCTGATCCTTGGCCATGCGCTTAACTTCGCGATGGCTGGCTTGAGCGTCCTGGTGCATGCCGTCCGTCTCAACACCCTTGAGTTTTCTAACCACAAGGGTATCTCCTGGGGTGGCATCCCCTTCACGCCCTTCCGCAAGACCGCAGGCGTGGAAGAGTAGAAGGGCTCCTGTCCCTACTCCCGCATACTCTTCATACCTGCTGATCTAAATAGCCGGCACGGATAAGGTTAAATTGTCCGGTTTCCGTATCCAGATCATAGATGTTAAAGTTTGTCCGGATATCAAAACCTTCATAGTGAACAGCAAAATTCACGGAGCAGGAGCCGTGTTCGGGACAACTGACAATTCTGTGGAATACCCCCCGAGGCCATACCAGCATGGCTGCGCCCTCGTAACAAACTTGATCTCCGTGGCAGACTTTATCAGCCGTGACCGTGAAATGCTCAATCTTACCATGCTCGGGTGTATAAATGTCCACAAACCGCGTCCCCTGCAAAACCATCAGATTGTCCTCCTGATGCGGATGCATGTACCAGGGATGCGCAACAGCGCCAACACTCCCAGGGGATAATGCACCCGGACCATGGATGACGCGATCAATGCTGGCGATCGGATTGATGAGCGCAGCATCCAGAACATCAAACCGCACATTCTTTGTCCTGCGAAACTCCTTCAAGGGGATAATCCGGTACAGATTTTTAACCTCTTCAAGAATGCTCATTCACGCCTCCTTACTCGCGCACCACCTTCATACCCTCAGGAGCTGTGATTTCCGAGGCGATGGTGCCGTCTGGCTTACGCTCATGGCGGACACGTATCACGCCCAACGGCGTGGGATAAGAACCCTCTGCAAAGGTCAGGTCGCCCAGGTTGGGCTTTACGCGCACCACCTTGCAACCTGCTCCAACAGGCTGGATGCCGAGCACGTGGTGGATCAACCAAGGCGCAGGCCCCGAGGACCAGCCATGGCAGAGGCTGTGACGGAACCCCTTGTAGCAGAACTCGCCGTAATCACCATGGATATCTTTCTTGCCCTCGACCGGCAGCTCATCAATCCGGAAAGCATTATTCGTCCAGCTCACATTGAAATCTTCCCAGAAGCTCGTCGCCCCCATGTCCAGCATCGCGCCCCAGTAGTCGCGCACGGTGTTAATAGCCATCTGATACTCCCCGGCCTGGGCCATGGCTTCAAGCATGTAGTAGCCATAAAAGGTCGAGACCCCCTGCACACCATCCTTTGCCAAGACTTCAGTCATCATCTCCTTCGTATCACGCAAGCCTGAGAGCGCCAGGAGCGCCGCGGCCTGCTTGCTGCCTGCGGGATCGGGCTTAACCGAGCGCACACGCACGAGCGCCTCGGCGCAGGTCTGCTTCATGTCAGCGTCCCCAAACACCTCCGCCATCTTCTCTCCACAGACAAAGGCATTCACCATCAACGCCTGCATCCCAGCGGTGACAGCTGGCTTGTTGTGCTGCGTGGGCCAGTCCAGAAAGCCGCCAGGGGTCGCGCACTTGCCGTCCTTATCAATATGCTTGACCAGATTGGCAAAGACCTCTTTAAGATAGCCCTGCTGCGCTTTAAGATAGGCGACATCACCTGTGTAGATATACCAATCGTACTGGCAGCGGATCCACCAAAGGGTATAGGAGGGCATGCCGTTCATCCAGGCGTTTGCAGGGGTTGTGGCCTTCATGTAGTCCAGCGACTTCGGAAGGACATCCTGCGGACCAAAGACCGCCATCAGGGTCATGAGTTCCGGATGCATATCGCCCATCCAGACAAGCCTGTCACGCTTAATGCCATCCCAGATGAAGTCCTGGGCACAGAGATGCAGGGTTCGTGCGGCCGTCTCCCAGACCTTGTTCAACCGCTCGTCATTGGACTTAAAGGAGCCCAGCTGAGGCATAGGGCGCATGATCGAAACAGCCTCTATATTTTCCAGACTGAGAACGCCTTTGGAGACCAGGTCAATGCGTACAAAACGAAAACCTGTCTCGCCGATTTCACGACTGCCCAGCCACGGCAGATCAATCACGCTATCGCGGATGGCATGGTCATTGCAAGCACCGCGTTCCCCAAGTTCGGACATGGCTTCAGCAACAGACTCACCGAAACGGACACGTACCTTCACGCCCCTGCCACTCGGGCCACCCGAAGACAGCTTCACGCCGCCATGCAACTCACGGCCAAAGTCCACGAGGATCGAAGCTGGCGCACCCTTGTTCTGCATCCAACAGCCACTGCCCGCTAAAAAACGTCCTTCCGGCACCTGTCCCAGCTTAGGTGTCAGCAAAATCGTCGCATCCTTGACTGTCGCCTGCTCCTGCTCCCCGGAGGTCCACACCACCCGTGTCGGCTGGAGGTACGTCCGCGTCCGTGGATCCACACGTTCCCCGAAACAACACGTCATCATGACGCCACCCAACAAAAGACCCGAAAATAGGTGATTCTTCATGTGCATATCCTCTTTTGCAATGCGGGTTACTGTACCACATCGGCTCTTTGAAAATCAACTCTTCGGATTTGAGGTACTGACGGTACTGCCGCGAACAACGGAACTCTGAACATTTTCCCTTGCTTCTACAACCCTAAACAGCAATAATAAAATGATTATGAAAATAAAGATAATGCGCTCTCTTTTTGGCATAGTCCTACTCTTTCTCACAGGATGCGTGACCAACCCCATCACCGGCGAACAACAGTTCAACATGGTCAGCCAGGGCGAACTCCTCAACCTCTCGCACCAAGCCGCACCTGAGCAGTTCGGGAAAGACTATGGAATCTCTTCTGACAAAGCCTTGAATGGCTATGTGCAGCGGGTCGGTCAGAAGTTGCTTGCGGTCTTGAAACCCACCGACATGATTTACCAGAACATGCCCTTCTCGTTTCAAGTGGTGAACGCAACCTATGTCAATGCGTATGCCTTCCCGGATGGCACCATCGCCATCACGCGAGGCATGGTTCTGGAACTGGAGAATGAAGCACAGCTCGCCGCCGTACTGGGACACGAGATCGCGCATGTGAATTGCGGCCATACCGCC
>CAYWNP010000008.1:23719-36626 GCA_964459675.1 uncultured Akkermansia sp.
AAAGCCGAAGCGGCAAAAAACTACGACACCTACTTACTGCGGAGTAAGAGCACCACCTCCGAGAGCGCGTATGCCCGTCAACGCCTCCAGAAACTCGCCCCCGCCCCTGTACAGAAATAAGGACAATTAAGGTGGTGCAGACATTCCTGTCTGCGATCAACGGGTTGGAAAACCCGTTCTCCTTTATGACTTGCCCAATGCTGACACGGGAGCAGGATGCTCCCGCACCTTTGATAACTGCGCCCTATTCGCATCTTGAAGCATCTTTTTGGACATGGTATTATAAAAACCATGAAGACATACACTTTAGGAAGACGCGATTTTTTACACTATTCCGCACTGGGTGCGGCTATGGCGGCGACCTCAACACTTGCGCAAGGAGAGAACAAAGCGTCTCTGCCCCAGTCCGCTGTTCCTGCTGAGGCGACTGTCGCAACACAGACGGATGCGCTGGTCGTGGGCTTGCTGGGTCTGCCGCGTCTGCGAGGAGAGGAGCGTCAGCCTAGCTCCATGCTTTTCAAACTGGACAAGCGTCCGAGATGGCTTGCAAAAACCACGCGTGCTGAATAAACGGGCAACAACCGATGCAAATCATACGGACGGGCAAAGACAAGGTCACTCTCCTTGTTCAAGAGGGTCTTTTGGCCTCTTAAATGGGGAAAACTGTTCATGACGTTGACCTCTCCAGCCTGAAAGATGTAGAGAAGGACTGCCGTCTGGGCGCACTGAAGAAACGCCTCCCCGATGCACATTCAGGGGCGTCTCTTCCAAAACCAATTTTGTAACCTTTTTCTGAAACCGCTTCTAATTCACTAAAAGCAAATATAGAGCATACGGTTGGAAAAGCAAGAACAATCCGAAAAGATGTCTTTCTGCCCTCTATTCGGGTATTATTTCAGACATACGTGTTGTTCACGTTTGTTGACGATGGGTGTTTTAATACGGGAAGGGAAAGGAGTCAATTGTGTGTAATGGACTGAACGAGTTGAATATTCCGTTCGAGAAGCATGAGCTCATGCAGTTCCTTTGCGGACTGGAGTCGATCGATTCTCGCCTGAAAGACACATTGACCACCGAAGAACTAGCGGCGGTTACTGGGTCGCGCGAGTTGTTGCAGGAACTGATTGCTGGCATGCTCAGCGCAAGGGGGCAACACGTGCATACTCATGCGCACGACCATGAGCATGCTCATCCGCATACGCACTAATGTGTCAGCGGGGTTAACAGGTTTTTATTAAACAGACAGGAGATAATTCGATGGCTAAGCAGAAAATTGTTGAAGCAATAAAAAGTGGCAAGGTTTTGATCTCAGATGGCGCCTGGGGAACGTTCCTTCAGAAAAAAGGGCTGAAGCCCGGTGAATGTCCTGAGCTCTGGGCCGTGGAGCGTCCAGCAGATGTCAAGGCGATCGCACAGGCCTATTTTGCAGCTGGCGCAGATATGGTTGAAAGTGATACGTTCGGCGGAACCTCTTTCAAACTCGAACACTACGGACTGAAAGACCGTGTGGCGGAAATCAATCAAGCCGCAGCCCGCCTTTCCGCCGAAGCCGCAGCCGAGGCTGGAGGCAATAAATGGGTAATCGCCTCTGTCGGACCGACCGGCAAGATGCTGGTCATGGAAGATGTGACCGAAGATGAACTGTACAATGCCTTCAAGGAGCAGGTGGTTGCGATGGCCAAGGGCGGCGCGGACGCGATCTGCATTGAAACCATGAGCGATATCGCAGAGGCTACGCTGGCAGTGAAAGCCGTCAAGGAAAACACCTCTTGCGAAGCGATTGCCACCTTTACGTTTTCGCTGACCGCGAATAACGACTATCGGACCATGATGGGTGTTTCGCCTGAACAGGCTGCAGAAGCCATGGTCGAAGCCGGCGCCGACATCATCGGCACCAACTGCGGCAATGGTATTGAGCGCATGATTGCGATCGTCCGCGCGATGCGTACGGTGGCAAAGGACATTCCAATCCTGGTGCATGCCAATGCAGGGCTTCCGCAAAACATCAACGGGGTCGACACCTTCCCGGAGAGCCCGGAGGATATGGCCCGTCAGGTCCGCGGATTAGTCGCCGCAGGCGCAAACATTATCGGCGGATGCTGCGGTACAACACCCGCGCATATCAAGGCAATGAAAGAAGCGGTTCAGGCAAAGTAGAAACACGTCAGGAGAATAAACAATGGCTATTAAAACAAAATTTCTCGGCTCAGCAATTGGCTCGATGCCGTTTTCGAATGTGGATCACGCGATTGATGTTTCGTTAGGCAAGCTGGATTGTCCGATCTGGCCCCAGCTCTCGTTCTTCGGGCTGAAAGAACAGATGGAAATCCAGTATTCGGAAGGTATTCCCTGCGCGGTCATCGATGAAGAGAAAGGTCGCATGTTTTTTAAGACTGACAGCGACTACTCTGAAAAATTCGCCGAATTCTACGAAGCCTATATGACAGCCATGGATCCGGACAGCGGCACGGGCGACTGTTCCGCGATGGCGATTTCCGAAGGGTACTCGCACGGTATTTACGCCCTCGAAAAACGGTTGAAGGCGACCCACGCCAAACTGCCCTGGCTCAAAGTGCAAACAACCGGTCCGATCAGCTTCGCGCTGACCATCGTGGATGAAAACAAACGCGCACTTTGGTACAACGATGAATTTCGCGACGTGATCATCAAATCCATGGCCATGAAATCACGCTGGCAGATTCAGAAATTCAGGCCTTACGCGGATAACATCATCTGCTTCATCGACGAACCGATTCTCTCGGCTTTTGGCAGTTCAACGTATGTTTCGGTCAAACGGGACGAAGTGGTGGCGGCACTCAAGGAATGCGTAGACGCGGTTCATCAAGATGGCGGACTCGCTGGAACGCATTGCTGTGGCAACACCGAATGGAGCATCCTCGTTGATGCCGGCGTGGACATCGTCAACTTCGATGCCTTTGAATTTGGTGAAACCATCGCCATGTATGCCTCAGACATTAAGAAGCATTTGGCCCGTGGCGGAATGCTCGCGTGGGGCGTCGTGCCGACCTCGACCGCGATCCGTGAGCAGACCTGCGAAAGCCTTTGCGCGCAGCTCGAAAAGGTCATGGATCATCTGGCCTCCAAGGGAATAGACAAAAAAACCATTACCGAACAGGCCATCATTACGCCTTCCTGCGGAACGGGCTCCATGGATCCCAACGATGCCGAGAAGGTGTTTGAAATGGTCAAGCAGGTATCCACCGCGATGAAAACCAAGTACGGCTTCAATACCTAATCCCATGAAACTGGCCATTTCTGGAAAAGGCGGGGTGGGTAAATCCACCCTTGCAGCCGTGCTGACGCTCTTGCTGACACGCAAGGGCGTGAAGGTGCTGGCGCTCGATGCCGACCCCGATGCCAACCTGGCGGGGTCGCTTGGCATTTCGCCGGAAGAACAGAAGACCATTATCCCCATTGCCCAGCAGACACGCTTGATTGAAGAGCGCACCGGTGCACAAGTCCGGCGTTATGGCCAAATGTTTAAACTCAACCCAACCGTGGACGATATTGCGGACAGCTACGGGTTTAATAGGGACGGCTATTCCCTGCTGGTTCTCGGCGCCGTTGATCAGGGCGGCGGGGGTTGTGGCTGTCCTGAAGGCGTCTTGATCCGTGCGCTGGTTTCCGACATGGTTTTGCGCAAGAGCGAAGCGCTCATTATGGATATGGAGGCCGGCGTTGAGCATCTGGGCCGTGCCACGGCACGCGGTGTCGACTGTCTGGTGATCGTGGTCGAGCCAGGCCAACGGTCCGTGGATTGCGCCAAGCGAATCATTCGCATGGCGCATGAGATCGGCCTCAGTAATTTGCAAATGGTGGCCAATAAGGTTGCCTCTACAGAGGAGGAAGCGTTTATTCGTCTGGCGCTTCCTGAGTTGCCCCTGCTGGGTGTGATTCCTTTTGATGAGGCGTTCGGAGAAGCAGACCGAAAGGGCTGTTCGCCTCTGGAATTGCTCTCACCACATTTAGAAGCCGCGTTTACCTCTATTTTAAACCGTCTCGAAGAAGGAGTGAAGTCATGATCGATGTCCAGCATGAAAAGTATGCCAGACTCATGGGCGAAATTAACGCACTGGAAGCGCAGGTCACTGAACTGGAAGCGTCTGGAACAGACCCTGAAAAGCTCAAAGCTCTTTTGGAAAACTTGGGTGAGGCACGTAACCAACTTTCGAATCTGAGTAACGGGTGCGGTCACGTCAGGAAACCCGGCGGATAATTCGAGATCGAAAACAGCATGAGTTATTTAATCGGTATAAGTGGCAAGGGCGGGGTTGGAAAAACAACCCTTTCGGCGCTCATTATCCGTCGGCTGATCGCCCGCGGCAAAAAACCTGTTTTGGCCGTGGATGCTGATCCGAACACCTGCTTGGATAGTAATCTGGGCGTCAAGGCGGAACGATCAATCGGGCGAGTTCGCGAAGATGCGCGTCGTGAAGCAGCCAAAGGTCTAGGGGCTGGCATTTCGAAACAGCAGTTGCTGGAGATGAAGATTTCAGAAAGTCTGGTTGAGGCTCCTGATTTTGACCTGATTGCGATGGGCCGAGCGGAAGGTCCTGGCTGTTACTGTTATGCCAACAACGTGCTCAAGCAGGCGATTCACACGATCTCGAACGAATATCCGTATGTTGTCTTGGACAACGAAGCAGGGATGGAAAATCTTTCGCGGCGGATTGTGCAGCGGGTTGATCTGCTGGTGATGGTGGCTGATCCGTCGCGTCGCGGACTGGAGACGCTCAAGCGGCTCCATGATGTCACGACGGAGATGGAGATCACGTACGGCAAGCTGGCGCTGGTGGTCAACCGCCTGCGGCGCGCGGAGTTGCCAGATTATGCCCTGACGCTGAAGCAGGAAACAGGCGCTGATTTTTTAATCGGACTTCCAGATGATCCAGCGCTGGCTGAATTTGGCGAAGGCGGTAAAGATCTGGCGGCTGTTCCCTCCGACAATCCAGTTGTCAAAGGCATCGACGGGCTGCTGGATGCCGCAGGACTATGAACGAACAATTTTAAACCAATGACTAACGATGGGCGGGAGAACCATGATAACAAAAACACCTGAAAATCCTCATCAACGCGTGGCTGACAAGGCCTCGCATGAGGTGATTGCAAAAGCAATGTCCGAAGGCGTGGACACCTGTTTTACACGCTTTGACCAGCAAGGCAAACAATGTAAATTCGGCGTGGAAGGCGTCTGTTGCAAAATCTGTCACATGGGTCCGTGCAAAGTTACGCCCCGAGCCCCGCTCGGCGTTTGCGGCGCGAATGCAGATACCATTGTCGCACGCAACTTCTTGCGTGAAGTGGTCGGCGGCGCAGCAGCTCACTCGGACCATGCCCGGCATCTGGTACTGCGTCTGAAAGCCATTGGCGAAGGCAAGGGAGGCGATTATAAAGTCACCGATGAGAAAGCCCTGAGGCGCTTTTGTACCCAATATGGAATTCCGATTGATAACCGAACGACGCAGGAACTCGCACTGGAACTCGCGCTGCTGTATCTGGGCGAATTCACCTCCCAGGAGGAAACCCTGAAAAGTCTCAAGCTGGCTCCGCAAAAGCAGCAGAACGTCTGGGAAAAAACCGGTGTCGCGCCAAAGGGCATTGACCGCATGTGCGTGGAATCCATGCACCGGACACACATGGGCGTGGACCACGATTACCGAAATCTCTTGAAGCAGGCTTTCCGAACCTCTTTGGCCGACGGCTGGGGCGGGGCGCGTATCGGCTCGATGGTATCCGACATTCTATTCGGCACACCAACACCCTTGCGCAGCCAGGCTAATCTCGGCGTACTCGACGCGAAAAAGGTGAACGTCATTGTTCATGGTCATGAACCCGCGCTCTCCGACATGTTGGCGGCCGCCGCCAATGATCCTGAAATCACCGCGTATGCCCAGGCTGCTGGCGCAGAGGGCGTGCAACTGGCTGGCCTCTGCTGCACCGCGAATGAAATTTTAATGCGTCGTGGCGTACCTGTAGCAGGCAACTTCCATCAGCAGGAACTGGCGATCATCACCGGCGCCGTTGAAATGATGGTCGTCGATGTGCAGTGCGTGATGCCCAGTCTACCGACTGTGGCAAGTCATTATCACACCGAAATCGTTTCGACCGCCAACATTGCCCAAACCATCGGGGCGACGCACCTGCCATTCGAGGCAGACAAAGCTTATGAATCCGCAAAATCCTTGTTGAAGCGTGCTGTCGATCTCTTCAAAAAACGTGACCCTTCGAAAGTGGCCATTCCCGCAGACAAGAGTCCGCTGGTGGCGGGCTTCAGCGTAGAAGCCATCAAGTATATGCTGGGCGGTTCGTTCCGCGCCTCGTTCCGTCCGTTGAATGACGCAATCATTTCCGGGCGTATCCGCGGCGTGTGCGGCATCGTGGGGTGCAACAATCCCAAGACAGAGGCCGACTCCTACATCAACGCCCTGAGCAAGGAGCTGATTAAGCGCAATGTGCTGCTCCTCCAAACAGGTTGCGCGGCGCAGTCTTCGGCTAAGACTGGACGCATGACGCCTGAAACCGCACTGGAGATGGCGGGGGACAGTCTTCGCGAGGTATGCGAGACCGTGGGTATTCCACCGATTCTGCACATGGGAAGTTGCGTCGACAATGCACGTATTCTGGAGGCCGCTACCGAACTCTGTTTGGAAGGCGGACTGGGCGATGATCTGAGCAAGCTGCCAGCCGTGGGCGTGGCACCAGAATGGATGAGCGAAAAGGCCATTACGATCGGCTGTTACTTCGTCGCCTCCGGCTGCGATGTGATTCTGGGGCTCCCGTTCCACACATCCGGTTCGGCTAACGTGAATAAGTTCCTGCAGGAAGAAACCAAGGAGCTTTTCGGTGCGGCCTTCTATGAAATTTCAGACCCGATGGTAGCAGCGGATAAAGTATGTGAACTGATTGAAGAGGCCCGTGAAAATCTTGGGATTAACAAAAAAGCTGAACGTAAACTTCTGGATATGAAAGATAGGAGAGCACTCAATGTCTAAATTTATTTGCTGCAGCGCTATCGACGGTGCGATCGAGTGGGTCGCCCAAGCCGAAACCAAGCTGGACGAGGCGATCAAACTGAAGGGTATTGACTTCCCGGTCGCCTTGCCGGATACCGCCTATTACCTGCCCGTGATCTATTCCTTCACAGGTGAAAAAGTGGCGACTCTGGCTGACATGCGCCGGGTGCTCAATCTGGCCAAAAAATATCTGCCGGCTCGGCCGACGGACAAAGTCTGGCTGCCCTACCTCGGGGCTACGTTGGATGCCGGCGCTGCCGCGCTGTTTGCCTGCGAAATTATTGAGGCCTGCAAATACATCATCGGCCCGAACCCTGTGAACGGCATTTATCTGGGCGCAGCGAATGATGTGATCATGCGCGAACGCGGCGTTGAATTTGTGGACGGTAGCGCGCCAGGTTTCGCGGCGATCACCGGTCTGGCTCCGACCAACGCGATTGCCGTGAAGATCGCCAAGGATCTTCAGCAGAAAAACATCTATGTCTTCATGGCAGGCGGTGTAGGAGGAAAGACCTTCGCCGACCAACTCGCCGAAGAGGGCGTCCAGCTCGGCTGGGAAACCCGTCTGGTTCCGTTCGGCAAGGATGTTTCAGGGCTGATTTACGCGCTTGGCTTTGCGAACCGTGCAGCGCTGGCGTTCGGCGGCGTCAAGCCAGGCGATTTTGCTGCCAACCTGCGTTACAACAAAGACCGTATCTTTGCGTTCGTGCTGGCCTTCGGCGAAGTGACCCCCGACAAATACGCTGCCGCCGCCGGTGCCATCAACTACGGCTTCCCAGTCATTTCCGATACCGATATTCCTGAAATTCTGCCAACCGGTGTCTGCACGTACGAACACGTGGTCGCCAACGTCAAACCCGAAGAGATGGTGGAACGGGCGCTTGAAATCCGTGGGTGCAAGATCAAAATCACGCACGTACCCGTGCCGGTCGCGTATGGTCCCGCGTTTGAGGGCGAGCGTATCCGTAAGCAGGAAGTGCATGCTGAATTCGGTGGTAACCTGACAACCGCGTTTGAATTCGTGACCTCTGTGGAGATGGATCAAATCAACGATGGCGAGATTGAGGTCATCGGCCCGGACATTGACACGGTCAAAGAAGGAACCGCCATGCCGCTCGCCATTTGGGTCGAGGTGGCCGGACGAAAAATGCAGTCTGACTTCGAGCCGATTCTTGAGCGCCAGATCCATCACCTGGTGAACGGTGCTGAAGGTATCTGGCACATGGGTCAGCGCGATATCGTCTGGACGCGCGTTTCCAAGGCAGGCTTCAAAAAGGGATTGCGCCTGAAACATTACGGTGAAATCCTTCACGCGAAGTTGCTCTCGGAATACCCCGCGATTGTAGACAAAGTAAAAGTCACGTTGGTGACTGACCCGGCTGAAGTGGAGCGCCGCGTGAAAGTCGCCCGTAAAGTCTATGACGAGCGTAACCGCCGCCTAGAAGCGATGACCGACGAGTCGGTCGAGACCTTCTACTCCTGTCTGCTCTGTCAGTCCTTCGCCCCAGATCATGTGTGTATCATCACGCCTGAGCGCCTCGGTCTGTGCGGTGCCTATAACTGGCTAGACGGCAAGGCTGCTTATGAAATTGATGAGACCGGACCGAACCAGCCCGTGAAAAAAGGCAACTGCGTCGATCCAGTCCGAGGCATTTGGGACGGGATCAATGAATACGTTTACTCGACCAGCCATAAGGCGATTGACTCGTTCTGCGCCTACTCCATCATGGATCGGCCGATGACCAGTTGCGGTTGTTTCGAAGCGATCTGTGCGTATGTTCCTGAACTGAACGGTGTGATGGTGGTCAACCGTGAGTTCCCAGGTGAAACTCCGGTCGGCATGACCTTCTCAACGTTGGCAGGCAACGTGGGTGGCGGGCAACAGACACCTGGCTTCATGGGGTGTGGCAAGGTCTTCCTGACCTCCCGCAAATTCCTCGGCGCGGAAGGCGGGTTTAAGCGGCTGGTCTGGATGCCAAAGGCCCTCAAGGAGCTTTTACGAGAGGACCTTGCCAAGCGTTTCACGGAGCAGGGCGCCCCCAATCTGATGGATCAGATCGCGGACGAAACCATTGCAACAGATGCCGCCGCGATCCGTGCTTACATGGAGAAGGTCGGACATCCCGCGTTGTCGATGGATGACATGGCGAACTACGCGCAGTCGGCTGAGACGGACGTGAAGCAGGAAAAAGGTCCTGTTGCGGTTCCCGTTGCGAAGGCTCCGGAAACAGCGCCTGCACCAGGCGCTCTCCTGGATGCCTCGACGATTGAAGCGCTCAAGAAATCCATCCTGGCGGAAGTCCGGGCAGGTCTGACCCAAGATATCGTGCGCGACATCATCGGCACCCTGAGTTCGCGGTTCCTTGGCGAAACGCTAGCAACGCCTGTTGCTGAGAAATCCGTCGTTGCCGCACGCGTTGAAGCCAAGCCCTCGGCCGCTGAACGCCTGAGTAAGGTGTCGTCTTTCCAGATCCGGAAAGAGAAGTCCGATGCCACGCTGTGGGAAGTGAAGCTGGGCGCGACGAAAGCCGAAGGCGGTACGCGCACCATCACGCATAAGATCGGCGGCGCGTCAGCCATGCCGTTCCACTTCTGGGAAGGCGCGATGCCGAACCGTCCGCTGGTGGCGATGGAAGTCTATGATCTGGTCAGCCCTAAGTATCCGGCGATCCTGCGCAACATCTACGGCAACCTGCTCGACAATCCAGCGGCCATGGCCAAGGTACTGGTTGAGCAATACGGCGCCGATATCATCAGTGTTCGTCTTGAAGGAACCCATCCTGAAAAGGGCAATCGGAGCGTTGAAGATTCCGTCAAGCTCGTCAAACAGGTGCTGAGCGCCGTTGGCGTTCCGCTGATTATCACTGGGCATAGTCACTACGAGAAAAACAATGAGGTGCTGAAAGCCGTGGCTCAGGCCTGTGCCGGTGAAAACCTCCTGTTGAACTGGGTCGATCAGGATAACTACCGGACCCTTGCCGGCGCGGCCATGGCGTATGGCCATACGCTCGTTGCGCAGAGTCCGATCGATGTGAATATCGGCAAGCAACTGAATATTCTGCTGACCAACATGGATCTGAAGAAAGAGCAGATCGTGATGGATCCGATGACCGGAGCAATCGGGTATGGCATTGAATACACCTACTCCGTGATGGAGCGCATCCGTCAGACGGCCCTGGGCGGCGACAAGCTGCTCTGCGCGCCGATGATTGTTTCGCCCGGACAGGAGTGCATCAAGATCAAAGAGTACAAAGCGACTGAAAAAGAGTTTCCGCTTTGGGGTGACCTCGCCAAGCGCGCTGCGGCCTGGGAACTGGATACCGCGATCAACCTGCTGTATGCCGGTGCGGATGTTGAAATTATGTACCATCCGGAAGCGGCCATGGCACTGAAACGTACCATCACCAAACTGATGGCCAACTAACTTATTGAAAGATCGGAGATTCAGATCATGGCAAAATTAACAGGATTACAAATACAGAAGCTGTTGCCGAAAACGAACTGCAAGGAGTGCGGTTCTAATACATGTCTCGCCTTTGCAATGAAACTGGCCGCTCAGAAAGCTGAACTTTCGGAATGTCCTTATGCTTCCGATGAGGCGAAGCAAATTCTGGGCGCAGCCGGTGAGCCACCTGTGAAGAAGATTCAGATCGGCACGGACAAGACCTTTTCACTTGGGGACGAAACGGTTCTCTACCGCCACGAAAAAACCTTTGTGAATCAGACTGCGCTGGCGATTAATGTCAATGATACGGATACGGCTGGGGAGATCGACCAGACGCTTCAGTTCATCAAGACGTATGAGTTGGATCGCGTCGGCGAGCTTCTGTCCGTCGATGCCGTGTGCGTCACCTGCAAATCGGGCAATCCCGCGACCTTCGCCGCGTTATGCAAAAAAGCCCACGAGGTTACTGGACGTCCGCTCGTAATCAACAGTACGGATGTTACACAACTGACGGCTGCTGCCGAGGCAGTCAAAGGTTCCCGCAGTATTCTGGCTTGCGTAACGCCTGAAACAGCGGATGCCCTTGTCAAAGTCGCGGTTGCCAATGGTCATGCGCTGGCCGCCACTGCGCCGGATCTGGATGCCTTAACCGCGTTGACGACCAAGATCAAAGAAGCAGGCTTCCATGATCTGTTGCTTTGCTATCAGACGCATTCGCTCTCTGAACTGTTTCAGACCAATTCGATTACCCGTCGAGCCGCGTTGAAAGACAGTTATAAGCCGCTGGGATACCCGACGCTACAATTCGTGCCCAAATCTGACTTGCTTGAAGAGAGCGCCATCGCGGTCAATGAAATTTCGAAATACGGCGGCGTGTGCGTGTTGCCCTCCGTGGATCCGGCGCAGTTGGTTCCGCTGATGAGTCTGCGGCAGAATATTTACACCGATCCACAGAAGCCGATTCAGGTCGAGCCGAAGCTTTACGAAATCGGCGAGCCGACCAAGGATTCTCCGGTCTTTGTCACCACCAATTTCTCGCTAACCTATTTCATTGTTTCCGGGGAAATTGAAAACAGTGGCCTGAATGCTTGGCTGGTAATTCCCGAATGCGAGGGTATGAGCGTACTCACCGCCTGGGCGGCGGGTAAGTTCTCCGGCGCAGCGATTGCCAAGTTCTGTAAATCCATTGACCTGGATAGCCGCGTGAACACGCGCGAAATTGTGATCCCGGGTTATGTGGCGCAGATCAGCGGTGAATTGCAGGAATCTATGCCTGGCTGGAAAGTTATCGTTGGGGCACAGGAAGCCAGCGATATCGAAAGCTGGGTTAAAGCCACGTTTACTCAGCCCAAGTAAGATCGGTGCCAAGAGGCACGGGAACACACTGATATGCCCGTAGTCACCTTCCAGCCGTCCAACAAGAGGATCAACGCACCGCCGGGCACATCCTTGATGGAATGTGCGCGCAGTGCGGATGTGTCGATTGATGCGCCGTGCGGTGGAAAAGGAACGTGTGGCAAGTGTATGGTTCGCGTGGTTGCTGGAACTGTAGACTCAAACAGTCTCGGCACTCTCTCCCATGAGCTGGTCGTGGACGGCTATGTACTGGCCTGCAAAGCGCTTCTTCTGTATGACGATGTCATTGTTCAAACCCCGCAACGGATTGGCTGGGAAGGCGGGAAATTCGTTGAAGCGCTCAACGAAGAGTGTTTGATCCGTCGCGAGTTAATGCCAGATAAGTGGGAGTTCGATCCCCTGGCGATTAAGTGGATGATTGAAGTGCCGCCGGCAGGACTGGAAGACGGACTATCTGATTTCGATCGTTTTTCCCGAGCGCTTCAAAAAGAGTGGGGACCGTATGAGGTGCTCTGCTCGATCAACGTCTTGCGTGGGCTTGCGGATACGCTGCGGGTGGATCACGGCAAGGTAACAGTTTCACTGGTTCGGGAAGAGACCCGCATTCATGTCCTGCGCGTAGAGCCCTCCGATAGCACCGTCCGCAATTTCGGTATTGCGGTAGATATCGGAACAACGACCGTGGCAGTCCAGCTTGTCTCTCTCGAGATCGGTAAAATCATCGCAACACATTCTGACTATAACGGCCAGATTGCTTGCGGTCTGGATGTAATCAGCCGTATCAATTACGCCCGCCAGCCCGCACGTCGCGAAGAGCTCCGTTCCCTTGTCTTGAAGACCGTCAACGGACTCATCAAAAAAATAACGGCTGCGCATGAGGTCTTGCCACAGGAAATCTGCAACGCGGTGATCTCCGGCAATACGACCATGCTGCATCTGCTACTCGGGCTAAATCCGGAATACATCCGGATGGAGCCTTATACACCCACGATCATGAGATCGCTCTATCTGACTGCAGCGGAAGTCGGCGTGGAGATCAATCCCGATTCCTGGATCTGCCTCTCCCCCTGTG
>CAYWNP010000009.1:0-33694 GCA_964459675.1 uncultured Akkermansia sp.
CTGTGTCAACGGCAGTCTACGAACTCTACGACTATGAGAAGGATCCGCTGGAGACGAAGAACCTGGCCGGGGACCTCCCGGATGTCGTCAAGCAGTTGTGTGGCCTTCTCGCCAAGCAGCCCGAGGCAAAACCGCAAATTCAGGTGCCGGGCGATACCCCGAAAAAGAAAGCCAAAAAGAACACATAACGTGGCTGGAACTTCATTCGAATTAACGCTTCGCTTTCGGCATTCGCCGAATGGTTTCCGCTTCGCTCCAACGAGCCTTATTGCCTCATTGCCTTATTAGCGCTTCGCTTTCGGCCTTCGCCGAATGGTTTACGCTTCGCTCCAACGAGCCTTATTTTTCTTCATTCGTGTGGTTCGCGTCATTCGGATGCTAAAAAAATTACCAGTCCGCTTATTCCCGGGGCATCACTGCCGACTGCAACTGCCCACTGACTACTGGCTATTTCCATGCTGACTTTCGGATGGCGCGAGGCGAAACTCCTTGGAGTTGACGGACCGTGCGTGAAAAATGGAAGGGATTCTTGAAACCACAATGGTAGGCAATTTCAGAGATTGTCAGTCCGGTTTCCGAGAGCAACTGAATACCCTTCTCAGCGCGTAACTGCCAAAGATGGCGGGAGGGTGTATGGCCTGTCGCCTTCTTAAACTTGTAGATAAAGGCTGTATTGGAATAGCCAGAGAGCCGCTTGGCCTCATTTAAGCAATCCCCCTCCGCCAAATGACTTTCCATGTGCCGCAACGCACCGAGGATGACAGGGTCGGACTTGTTTTGAACATGGGAGGCGCCATGCAAGAACTCTGCAAACAAGGCGAGCGCCAGACGGTCTACCACCTGCTGTGACGCCTCCGATTCGGTCATGCGAAGCAGGAAGGCCGCCGAGAGGAGCCGATGAAAGCACTCTGAGGCCACGACTTCCCGGGTTGAAGTGACCAGTAACGTCCGCTTCATGTCCGGAGGCATGGCTTTCGAGGAGATGCTGCACCAGAAATGACGGCTCTTCTGAGTATGTGAAAACTCAAAACGTTCCTGATGGCGGGGTGTTAAAAGATAAACTTTATCCAGCTGCAACGGAAATGAGAGCTCATCAACCGTCGCCTGGCAGGAGCCGGACTGGAGTAACACCAGTTCAAAGTCGCGCTGAACCCTGGGCCCGCAGTACCCCCCTGGATTATAACTCACGTGTCCAATCGTCGCCGCGACGGAGTGAACATGACGCTGATGCCACTCCACCATCGCACCATCATAAGCTATATCACGGTTTTTCATGGTTTCATTTGAACAAAAAACCGGTCTCCCTGCAAGAAGGAAACATGCCAGCTTTGTATTTCTAGATATGTTTTTAAAATCAGAGATATTGCCTTTTTCTGACTGACCTGCAATAATAATGCATGTTTAGTTGTTAAACTGGTATTCCATCATTCCAGTATTCCATCCTTCCATTCTTACGTTTCACCGACAGGAGTTCTTATGACACATCGCGAACGTTTGCACATGACCCTGAACCATCAACAGCCTGACCGCGTCGCTGTTGATTTCGGAAGCACAGCCGTAACCGGCATCCATGTCGCCGCGATCCATCGTCTCCGGCAGGCGCTCATCAAAGACCCCTCTTTCCGGGTCAAGGTGATCGAGCCGTATCAGATGCTAGGTGAGATTGATCCGGAGCTGGCTGACCGCCTAGGCGTGGACGTCCAGGGACTGCTCACGCGCAAGAACCTCTTCGGCCTCGAAAACAAGGGATGGAAACCCTTTACGCTCTTTGACGGCACCGAGGTTCTCGTGCCGGAGACCTTCAACACGACAACCGAACCCAATGGCGACCTCTTGATTTATCCTGAAGGTGACCTGACCGTGCCACCCAGTGGCCGCATGCCGAAGGGGTTTCACTTCTTTGACTCTATTATTCGCCAGCCCCCTGTGGATGACGATAACCTCAACCCAGCAGACAACACCGAGGAGTTCGGTCTCCTAGGCGAGGAGGACCTCCAGTTTTATCGCGAACGCGCCAAGGCTCTACGTGCCAGCGACAAGGGCGTGATCATGACCATGCCGGGAACCGCCTTCGGCGATATCGCACTTGTGCCCGGTCCCTGGATGAAAAATCCAAAGGGTATTCGTGACGTCGAAGAGTGGTATATCTCCACCGCAGTCCGCAAGGATTACATCCACACGATCTTCGAGAAGCAGCGTGAGTTCGGCCTGGCAAACCTCAAGACGCTGATTGATCTACTCGGGGACACCGTGCAGGCGGTCTTTCTCACCGGCACAGACTTCGGAACACAACGCGGACTCTTCATCAGTCCTGAAGCCTATCGCGAGATGTTCAAGCCCTACCACACGGCGATCAACACCTTTATTCACAAGCACTCGAACTGGAAGACCTTTATCCACTCCTGTGGCGCGATCAGCGAACTGATCCCTGATTTTATCGAAGCTGGCTTCGACATCCTGAATCCTGTGCAATGTTCAGCAGAGGGTATGGATGCACGGATGCTGAAAAGCGAATTCGGTCAGGAGATCACCTTCTGGGGCGCCGCGGCAAACACGCAGCAGACGCTTGCGTTCGGAACTCCGGAAGAAGTTTATCGTGAATGTTGCGAGCGCATCGAGATCTTCGGCGACGGCGGCGGCTTTGTCTTTGACGCCATCCACAATGTCCAGGCCAACACACCGACCGAGAATATGCTCGCCATGTTCAAGGCGATCAAGCAACAGTAGGCAGTTGGCAGTCGCAGTGGGCAGTTGGCCCTGCAAGTCCCATGTCCCAAGTCCCAAGTCCTAAAAAACCAAACCGACAAAGTTTAAAAATACAGTAACCACGAGGACCCAAATCATGCACAAAAGAGAGATCACCCTGTTAACCCTCATCGCACTGACCGCCACCCTGAACGCCACGGAGTTTCATGTGGCCATCACCGGCAAGGACGACAACGCCGGGACACAGAGCGCCCCGTTGCGCACCATCCAGCGTGCCGCGGATCTGGCGCAGCCTAGCGATACGATCACGGTCCACGCAGGCACCTATCGTGAACGGATCAACCCGCCACGCGGGGGCGAGTCGAATGCGAAGCGCATCGTCTATCAGGCCGCTTCCGGAGAGAAGGTCATCATCACCGGCTCCGAGCCGGTCAAGGGGTGGTCCAAGGTCACGAATGATACGTGGACCGTGACAATCCCGAATACCTTCTTCGGAACCTTCAATCCGTACGCTGAGAAGGTTCATGGTGATTGGTTTAATCCGAAAGGGCGTGACCATCATCGCGGGTGTGTCTATCTCGAAAACGTGGCACGGTCAGAGGCTAAGAAACGTGAAGATGTCATGAACTCGGCAACCGGTCAGGCGCTCTGGTTTGCCACTGTCGGTGGAACAGATACGACACTCTGGGCACAGTTCCCGGGTGTGAATCCGAACGAAGCGAACGTCGAAATCAATGTCCGCCCCACGGTCTTTACGCCGGAAAAGACGAATATTGATTACCTCACCGTGCGCGGATTCGACCTGCGCCACGCCGCCTCCAACTGGGCGGCTCCAACCTCCGGGCAACATGGTCTGGTCACAGCATACTGGTGCAAGGGGTGGATCATCGAGAACAACGAGATCAGCTATTCCCGTTGCTGCGGCATCGCGCTCGGCAAGTATTCCGACGAGTACGACAACAAGCGCGGCAATAAGGAAGGGTATGACGGGACCATCGCCGATGCGCTGAAATCAGGCGGCTGGACCAAGGAGAAGATCGGCAGCCACATTGTCCGAAATAACCATATCCATCATTGCGGCCAGACAGGCATCGTGGGGAGCCTCGGCTGCGCCTTCAGCCGTGTCGAGGGCAACGAGATCCATGACATTAATCTCAATTCTGGCTGGGGCGGAGCGGAGATGGCCGGGATCAAGTTCCATGCCGCGCTCGATGTGGTCATCAAAGGCAACCACATCTATAAATGTGGCGAGCTCGGCGGGCTATGGCTGGATTGGATGGCGCAGGGAACACAGGTTATCGGCAACCTCTTTCATGACAATCAGAGCCAAGACATCTTCACTGAAGTGAATCACGGGCCCTATCTCATCGCTAATAACATCCTGCTTTCGCCAAAAAGCAACCTCTCCAATTCGCAAGGCGGCGCCTACGCGCACAATCTGATTCTTGGCAAATTGAGTATCCATTACGACAGCCGTCAGACCCCCTACCATAAAGCACACACCACCGAACTGGCCGGCAAGCGTAACTGTCCGATCGGCGATGTCCGCTGGTACAACAACCTGTTGGCAGGGACGAGCAATCTGGATGCGTTTGACAAGGCGGTCCTGCCGGTTACGGCCGCAGGGAATGTCTTCGCCAAAAGCGCGAAACCCTCGAAGGTTGACAAGGAGGCATTGATCAAGGCCGACTTCGACCTCGGTGTCAAGTTGACGCAAAAGGCGGACGGCTGGTATCTCACCCTCTCCAGCGATCCCGCATGGGCAACTGAACAGCCTCGCAAGCTGGTCACCTCCGAGCTGCTCGGTAAAGCAGTGATTCCCGATCTGCCGTTTGAGAATCCCGACGGTTCGCCGGTTAAGATTGACACCGATTATTTCGGCAAGAAGCGCAATCCCGCGAACCCGTTCCCCGGTCCGTTTGAGAATCCAATTTCGCCTGGAACAGACGTCAAGGTATGGTAACGTGAGAAAAAGGAAACGATCATGAGTGATGCATTCACGAGCAAAGAGAACACTGGCAGCAAAGTCTATCTGATTTTAGTCTGTCTCGTAGCGACGTTGGGCGGACTGCTCTTCGGCTACGACACGGGCGTGATTTCGGGCGCCATCGAACCCTTGACCGCCAAGTTTAATCTGAGTGACTTCATGAAGGGGTGGGCCTCCGGTTGCGTCCTCATCGGTTGCGCGACAGGCGTCTTGGCAGTAGGCCCCCTATCCGATAAGTTCGGACGCAAGACCGCCATGTTTCTTGCAGCAGCAATGTTTCTGATCTCTGCCATCGGCACTGCGTTGCCGAACGATATCCGCGTCTTTATCCTATTCCGTTTTCTGGGCGGGGTGGGCATCGGCATCGCCTCCATTTCAACCCCCATGTACATTGCCGAGATCACACCGGCCAATGTCCGTGGACGTATGGTCGCGGTGAACCAGATTGCGATCGTAGGCGGCATCGCCGCAACCTCCTTCGTCAACTACTTCATTGCGCATGCGGGAAATCAGGCTTGGCTCATTGAGACGGGTTGGCGCTGGATGTTTGCGACAGGCGTGTTGCCTGCTGTGATCTTCTTCCTGCTCCTGCTATTGATTCCAGAGAGTCCGCGCTGGCTGGTCGAGATGTCACGCGTCGAGCAGGCCCGGGCCATTCTCGCACGCGTCGGGGGCCGTGGATTCGCTGACACAGAGATCGCCAGTATCCGCGAGTCGCTATCCGGAGAGAAGGGGACGTGGGGCGAACTCTTTTCACGCCGTCTGAGATTACCCCTGATGATCGGTATCGCCTTGGCTATTTTACAGCAGGTCACCGGCATCAATGTCTTTATGTATTTTGGCGCCACGATCTTTAAGAACATGAGTCAATCCACAGGTGTTGATGCGGGGCTGTTACAACAGATTATCATCAACGGCTCCTGTACCCTCTTCACGTTGATCGCCATTGCAAGCGTGGACCGCTGGGGACGGCGCCCGCTGATGCTGATTGGTGCAGCAGGCATGGGCATCAGTCTTGTGGCGATGGGGTTAATGGCTCAGCTCCTGAGCGATCCTGCGGCAGCCAGCAATCTGATGCTGGCCTGCATCATTCTCTACATCGGTTGTTTCGGTCTGTCGGTCGGACCCGTAGTCTGGGTGATTCTCTCAGAGATCTTCCCGACCGCAGTGCGCGGACGTGCATTGGGACTGGCCACGTTCTGCTTATGGGTGTCGGATTACGCGATCACACAGACCTTCCCGATGATGGATGCAAAGGGCTCCTGGTTTGTCGCGCAGTTCAACCACGCCTTCCCCTTCTATCTGTATGCGGTCTTCTGCCTGATCCTGATCGGGGTGGTCTGGTTCTTTGTTCCAGAGACCAAAGGCAAATCGCTTGAAGAGATCGAGCGGAGCTGGTAAAGGGAGCAGTTCTAAAGTTCTAAAGTTCGAGAGTTCTAAAGTTACAGCAAAGGTGGCGCAGACATTCCTGTCTGCGATTGAAAATTGGTTGTTTACATCATCGCCACCAAAGGTCCTCTGGCCAACCATAACTTTAGAACTTTAGCACTCTCGAACTTTAGAACTTCTTAATGCGCCCGAATCAGCGACAAGAACTCCTGCCTTGTCGCGCCTTCGGTGCGGAAGGAGCCGAGCACGGCTGAGGTGGTCATGACGGAGTTCTGCTTCTCCACGCCGCGCATCATCATGCAGAGGTGACGGCACTCCATCACCACGCCGACGCCCTCGGCATCGACTTCCTTCATGATAGAGTTGGCGATCTGTTCCGTCAGCCGCTCCTGAATCTGGAGCCGGCGCGCAAAGCAATCCACGATGCGGGCGATCTTGCTGACGCCAATCACCTTGTCCTTCGCGATGTAGCCGACATGGCAACGGCCAAAGAAGGGCAGCATATGGTGCTCGCACAAACTGTAAATTTCGATGTCGCGCACAATGATCATGTGATTCGTGTGCGACTGGAAGACGGCATTATTAACAACCTGCTTCGTCGTCTGCCGATACCCGCCGGTCAGAAAAGCCATTGACTCCGCCACGCGCTTCGGCGTCCCTTTCAAGCCTTCGCGGTCAGGATCTTCACCTAGTTCGATCAGGAGCTGACGCGTCAGCTCCGCCACACGTGTCTTATTGATTTGTTTTTTCATAATCTTCAGGCAAAGTCAAAATGGTCATGACTTTACACTTTCCTTCCCTCAATCAGTCTGCGTTCATTTTGAATCTCAATACGAAGATCTTCTTCCGATGGCAGGCATTCAAGATATTTCGCCGCGAAAACTTGTCGATGCTCGGCAAGAACCGAATACTTTGCAACCGCCTCCGATTTACTGGAGCAGAGAATCAATCCAATCGTAGGATTATCGCCTGCTATTTTGTACTGATCTTCGTATAGGCGAACATAGCCATCCATTTGCCCAACATCCCGATGCGTCAATTTGCCCATCTTAAGGTCAATGAGAAGGAAACATTTGAGGGAATAGTTGTAAAAAACAAGATCAACATAATAATCCTCATCGTCAAAACGGATGTGTTTTTGTCGGGCAACAAAAGAAAAACCTTTGCCCAGCTCAAGCAGAAAGGACTGCAAATTATCGATGATAGCCTGCTCCAGTTGATCTTCATGTAAGATAGGCGAATCAGGCAGCCCAAGGAACTCCAGCACCAACGGTGACTTCAGAATAGTATCCGCCGAAACAAAGTCACCTGAGAGCCGTTCACGCTTTGGAGCAACTAATCTCTTCTTGCCTTTATTAGCAATAATACGCTGATAATAAAAAGTGTGGATTTGGCGCTCTAGTTGCTCCTTACTCCAGCCGCATTCGTCCGCTTCTTGTTCATAAAACAGACGAGCTTCTTCATCCTTTACACGCATCAACGCACGATAGTGCGACCACGAAAGACGAGAAGAGAAACCATCTAGCCTTATCTCCCCAGGCGGACAAACTAGTTCCGTCTGCCCCAATTTAGCACCCGATGGGTGCTGAATCTTTTTTGTGGAAGATTTAGCGCCTGTCGGGTGCTGAATTTGCAACCGATCAGCATACACCTTAAAAAAGGTCCTGAAGTATCTCAAGTTGGTCTCGGAAAAACCATCTCCGTATTTTTTTCCTAAGCGAGACGATAAATCACTAAGTACTTGCTCTCCGTACTCGGCGCGCCCCTTACCTTCCTGAACTTCCATAACAATTTCACGTCCAATTAACCAATAGGCCACTACCATATTCGTATTGACTGCCCTAACAACATTGTTGCGAGCCTGATCAAGTATGGCAACAACACGATTAAATAGTTTGTCGGACACAATAATCGATCGTAGTTTTGAAGTCGGTTTTTTCATACCATCATCACAGAACTGACATGCTCCTTAAGCCATCCATTCTTTTTCCAATCGTCTAAGCTCACGTTCGTCTCCAATAATCACTTTTCGTTCGGAGTGGACAACAGAGGTGATAAAATGATCCTTCTTCTCGCAACGCTTAAAATACTCCGTCTCAGTCATACAGTGAGGATTAATTTCCCGGCCAACCTGCTCCGCGACACCTGCCAATCGGCCCGCGAGTGTACGCAAGCTCACTGAACCAATCACCATCAAATCAATATCACTGCCTGCCTTCTCTTTCCCTGCCGCGACTGAACCAAATACATAAGCAAAGCGCACTTGCTCCGAGCCAATTGCATCACGTAATATAGCAAAGACACCTGATGTCTGTCGAACCAAGTCTACAAGGTTTGCATATAAAGGATGCTCCTCCACAGCTGAATAGTAGAGCCGATTTCCATCACGCTCCGCCTTGACCAGCCCCATTTCGGCTAGGCTCTTTAAGTCGTGCTGAACAGAACCCAATGACATCCCTGTCTCACGTACAAAAGCCCTCAAATGAGCTCTTGCACCTCTCTGCTGGAATAATCTCGAAAGAATCCCGGCACGGGTCCGTGAACAAAAAAGCTGTTGAAGTAAATTCATAATGTATTACTATATCATACGATTGTATTATTTGACAATACGTTTTTAAGCGGAATACTGGAATGGTGGAATATTGGAATAATGGGGTCGTTTTAACCACAGAGAGCGCTGAGGCACAGAAGAGAATGGATTACCGGTTGTACGTTTGAATCATTAATTAATTTTAATAAGCTAACGTTAATCGACGCGGAGTGAAACGTTTCGTTCTTTGAATCTCTGTGTCTCAGCCTGCCGCGCCGTAGCGTATCCGCGAAGGCGGGTGCCCTCTGTGGTTAAAATCCACAAAATTATACGAAGAGCCATGTTTTTTGACAGGGTTAACAGGATTTCCCTTGCTACCTCAAACCCTGAACTGCAATAATGAAACTCAGACATGGACAACGCATCAGATAGTGTACACGATGCAAAAGCTCACGGAATCAATCCCTTGATTGGCCTCGCCTTCTGTGTATTCCTGTATATTGCCCTCGTAGGCCCAGCGGTTCGCCTCCATGAATCCAATGTATGTCCGCAACCCGTTAAGAAGGTAATTGAATTTTTATATATTCCTTTAGCGCGGCTCGATGAAAAAATACCGGGGAGACCATTTAAGCAATACGTTAGTCTGTGGGTTTGATAAAAATGAGTGATATACTAACTTACTCTGATTTAAAAAGCGTAGTTGACAATCTCCTTATAATCAGATTATTATATCCTCATGAATTACTTAGCCATTAAAGATTTGAAAGCGCCTTTACTGGTGCGTGAGACGTTGGAGGCATATGGAACCGCATTGGTAACCAACAACGGCGTGCCGATGGCGTTGATGGTCCAAATCGGGAGGGATGAAAATCCTTTAGAGCTGGAGCAGGCCATCCGCCTGGCACGCGCCCGTTTAGCAGTCTCTGCCATCCGGCGAGAGAGCCAGAAGCGTCAAGACCTGTCGATGGACGACGTCGACAGTGAGATTAAAGCCGCACGCAAGGAACGAAAAGCGAGATTGGCCCACGTATGATTTCAGACGCCGTGTTTGATACAAACATTCTCGTTTCAGGCCTTCTCTTTCCGCAAAGCGTCCCGGGAAAGGTTCTGGATGCCATTCTGGAAGGACACTGCAGCCCTATCATTTCAGATGCGATCCTCGTGGAATATGAAAATGTCTTAAGGCGACCGAAATTCAAGTTCCCCCATGCGCGTGTAAATCACATCTTAGATGCATTTCGCATCGTTGGTATACCTGCCTCCTTCGCCCTGTCAAAGCACCGTAGCCAATTTCCAGACCCAGACGATCTCATCTTCGTTGAGGCCGCGCTCTCTTTGAACAGCGTCCTGGTAACTGGAAATAAACGCCATTACCCCGCATCATTGATGCAAGGCGTATGTGTGCTGTCACCTGCGGAGTTTCTGTCCTCCTGACTACCTTCACACGATTAAACAATCCGGATCTTTATTATGAACAGTCTCAAACCCGTCTACTCCCTGATTGCCAAAATCGCTTTGCTGCTAGCCTTTGTTTTTTGCGCAGGCCTTGTTTTTTATACATCCATAAAGGCCGAGAAAAATAGAGTCGTGCAAGAGTTTAAGCTGACATTATGGACAATGACGGTTTTTGAGTATTTGGCACAAGAAGGCATCCTGCCTGGCGAATTCGAGTTTTCTGTTAAGCCCGGACCCAACAACAGCTATGTACAGGTCAGCATTTTCGTGGATGGCAAACTATATTGCAAGAGCGAGGTCAACGATAAGAGACAAGGTCTTCTGCAAGCAATTGAGATTTCAGAGTTAGCACGTACAAACACGACAAGCAAGGCCCTGCAACTTATCGTTCCTCTTTGCTTAAACTATGCAATAGCGGCAAAAGGTATTAATCTTACCGAAGGAGGAAAAATCTTCATCACCGAGGACGAACACGGAAAAGGTTTAACATATTATTCAGCGGTTTTAACAGTCGGCAACCATTGGTCTGTGTATGTTACTCCAAAAGGAAATGGTTTTACTTTCCATGGTGGCATGTGAGAAGGTTATATGTTCAACGCCAACACTTACGCAGTTGAAATTAGAAACAGAAAATAACAGGAGATAACTATGAGAGATTTCGGACAGACGGACACAGGCGCATCATCTAACCTGCAACCCTTGTTGCAGTTTATTCGGGCTATCGCGGGTATTCTTGGCGTGATCGCGATCGCGGTTGGCTTGTTTTATGCCACCCGCGTTTTCGGAGTTGTCTTCGCTGCACTGAACGATCCTGAAGCGTTTCAAGTCACACTCGACAAGTGGGTGATAGCTGTCGGTGCCAAGGAGCTCGATATTGGCGTCGAGGGCACCACAGCGGTGATTCACGGGGCGCGTCCCATCGCACTCTCGACGCTTGGAGGGGGATGCTTCATTCTGGCATGGATCTCTATCGGCATTACCTTGGCCGGCGCGAAGATCGTCGCGTGGACGCTCAGCGACCGCGAAGCGGTCAGACAGATTCTGACCACTGCCTTCGGCCCGTCACGCAGACCCGAGGCGCAATCAACGGGCGAAGGCTAAGTCATCAGATCATTTTTACCGCAAGGAACACAGAGAACACAGAGAAAAGAGATATGTATCCCTAATTGCAAAACAAAGCATTTAGAAGTTGATCTTTGAGATCTTTGTGTTCTTTGCGGTTAAAACAAATCAAGCTATAAACAAGCTCCGCTTACTTGATTGAGCGACGATATTCGTCGAGGGTGCGGCAGATCTTGATCTGGTTCCAGAGTTTCTCGCCCTCAGGGAAGTAGGCCTTGAGGTAGCTCCAGAGCTCTTTCATGCGGCCCAACACCGAGGCGGGTCCGTGCAGTTCACCTTCGCAGGCCTGCAGATAGGCCTCCAGAAAGGCGTGAAGCCGTGCAGGATCGCGCGGCGTCTGAGTCGTGCCCCGGATATCTTCAATCAGGAAGGGATTGGCTGCGAGTCCGCGGCCAATCATCCAGCGCGTAATTTCCGGAAAGCGCGCCTTGAGGCGTTGCAGATCTTCGGCGGTTCGGATGTCGCCGTTGTAGACAACCGGGTGTTTGCAGAGCGGATAGGTCTGTTCAAAGGCGTCTAACAGGACCGTACCCTCATACATCTGCTTGGCGGTACGCGCATGGATGGCCACCTCGCGCAGCGGAAAGGAGTTGATGAGCGGCATGCGCTCAGCCAGCAGTGTCGGCTTGTCAATACCTAAGCGGACCTTAACGGAGAAGCCGCCCGGCATCTCCTCGCAGCCAGCCTCCAGCATCGCGGCAAAGAGGCGCTCATCGCGCATCAGGCCAGCCCCCCTGCTCTTCTTGATGATGAAGGGCCAGGGACAACCCGCGTTTAAATCTGCACAGGTGTAGCCCAGATCCTTGAAGGCTCGCAACAAGGTGCGCAACTGCACAGGGTCCTTGCCAATCACTTGCGGGATGAGGGGAACACCTTGTTCCAACGCGGGATTCACATCTTGCAGCAGGATCGATTTGATCTTGATCCCGGAGACGGTAGCAATGAAGGGTGAAACGGCACGATCAGGTGCCCGAAAAAACTTCGCGTGGACATTCCGGAATGTCCGCACCGTCACCCCGCGCAACGGCGCGAGGCAGAGATCATCTGCGTTCATCTGCGGATTACTTTGCAATGACTGGCCCTTACAGTGCTCCGGAGAGGAGGCTGGTGAAGGCTGTGATGGGCATGGTGTCGCGGAAGTTATCCACGGTCTGGCGGGCATCCTTGATCAGGCCATGGACATCCTTATACAGATCTTCATCCTTGGACAACTTGCCGAGAGTGCCTTCGCCCTTTTCCATGCGATCCGCCACAGTCTTGAGGCTGGCAATGGTTGATTCCAATTCGTTATAGAGCTTGTTGTCATCAGCGGTCAGCTTACCCAAGGTTCCCTCACCCTTTCTTAAACGCTCCGTGACCTCTTTGATATTGGCGACAGCCACCTTTGCATCCTGATAGAGCGTATCATCCGCGGAGAGCAGCTTGCCCAGCGTACCTTCACCCTTCTCTAGTCGAGAAGAGACACCCTTCATATTATCCATGGTCGTCCTCATATCGGCATAGACACCGCCATCATCATTGACCAAACGGCCCAATGAGTTCGTTCCTGCGTTAAGCTTGTTGGCCAGATTGCGGATGTCCGTGGCCGCAGTTTGCAAATCCGTGTACAGGGTTTCATCTGCGGACATCAACTTACCCAATGTGCCCTTACCACCTTCCAGACGATCCGCAAGCAATTTCACATCATCTGTGGCCGTCTCCAGATTAGAGACGATCTTCTTCAGTTTGCCATCCTCTGTCGCCTCGCGGATATCCCCAACCACGGTTGCCAAATCCTTCATCCAGTCTGGCACAGGCTGCCCCACCAGTACTGCACCCTTCGGCAGATCTGCACCCGTTCCCTCCTTAATCGCAACATGATTTCCGCCGAGCATGGAGGAGGAGCGGACTGCGATCGAGTAGCCATCCTTGAAGGTGAGTTCTGGCTCCAGCGAGAGTTTTACCAAGACACCTCCGTTCGCGAATCTGAGATCCGTCACCTCGCCCACAGACATTCCACGAATGCGCACGGAGTCCCGAATCTTCAAACCACCCACATCGGGGAACTTAACCTCGACCGTGGTCCGTTGGCGTCCCGCGAAGAGGTCACGCCCCGAAATCACCACCGTGAAATACCCCAACAAGCATAGAACGGCCACCACAAAGGCGCCGACCAATATCTCTGAAAACAACTCACTATTTTTTTTCTTCATAACCTTACTCCTTTTCGACAAAAACTCGTGTAACGTCCCTTAAAAGGCTATACTCTGCCCAGCGTTTGGAGTCCCGCCTTTAGGCGGAAGCACACATTAACGCTCGCTGAAGTTCCGCCTAAAGGCGGTACTCCGAACAACTTCATTCTTCAAGCAAAGACTAACATTTGTAGTGACATTTAAAGAACACTCCTCTACTTTGACAAACTTTTTTTGATGCCCTCAGGCGGAATAAACTGCGCATCCAGAAAGGCTCGGACATCTGGTTGCGTGGTCTTGATAAACGCCTCTGGCGTACTCGGCTCGACAAACTTTCCTCTCACCAGCATCGCAATCCGATCCGAGATCAAGACCGCGCCTTGCAGGTCATGGGTCACCACGACGCTAGTGATCCCCAGCTCCGCATTCAAGCGATGAATCAGTGCATCAATCGTACGCGCAGTCACGGGGTCAAGCCCTGACGTCGGCTCATCATACAGAATGATCTGGGGGCGATGGATAATCGCTCGGGCGAGCCCGGCGCGCTTCTGCATGCCCCCCGAAATCTCGTTTGGAAACTTATGGCCGTCATTTTCAAGGCCGACCATCTTGAGGGTCTCCATCACGCGCTTTTCGATCTCCGCTTCCGAAGTACGCGTCCTCTCCCTAAGGGGCAGAGCAACATTATCAAAGACACTCATCCAGCCCAGCAAGGCGCCCCCCTGAAAGAGGTACCCAAAGAGGCTCCGCGCCTTTTCCAGCTCGGCCCCCTCTGCGGAACTCACTTCAATGCCATCAACAAAAATCTTTCCGTGATTCGGGGTCAAGAGGCGGACGATATGCTTCAGGGTCACGCTCTTGCCACTGCCTGAAGAGCCGATGATCGTAAAGATCTCGCCCTTCTCAATGGTGAGCGAGACATCATCTAGAATCTTCTGTCCGCCCAATATTTTAGTTACATGTTCAAACCTAATCATAGTGTGTCCTGTAGCTTCAAAGAGTTGCCTTATTGCCTCATTGCCTTATTCAAAATCTTTTACTTCCTCCTGCTGCCGCCTAAAGGCGGAACTCCAAACAACTGCTACTGCCTACTGCCACTGCCAACTGCCACTATAGCGTGTAAAACATGCGAGTCACCATGTACCCGACAACCAGCACAGCCAGGAAGGAGGCGACCACAGCCTGCCGCGTCGCACGGCCGACACCCACAGCGCCCTGCGTCGTCCGCAACCCTTCCAGACAGGAGATGCCTGTAATCAGAATGCCGAAGATGAGGGCCTTCAATAGCCCCACAAAAAGATCATACCGATCAGCACTATCCACTGCAATTTTCATGTAGGTCATAAAGGGGACGCTCAACTGGGTCTTCGCCACAATACCGCCACCGAGCACACTCAACACACAGGAGTAGAAGGCTAACAGAGGGGCCATCACCATCATCGCGGCCAGACGCGGGGCAACCAAATAACGTACAGGGTTGATGGACATGATCTCGAGCGCCGCAATCTCGTCGTTCACGGTCATGGTGCCGATCTGGGCCGCCATGGAGGAACCCACACAGGCCGAAAGGATAAGCCCTGTCATAAAGGCACCCATCTCACGCAAGGAGGAGATCATCACGCCAGCGCCAATGTAATACTCTTGATTGAAACGGCGCATCTCGAGTCCGACCTGCAAGGCCAGCACCATGCCAATGAACAGTCCGACCAAGGTCACGACCGGCAGGCTCTTGATCCCCACGATATAGGCTTGCCGCAGAAACTCCTTGCGAGCGCGTCTGTTGACCAGCTGGAGCGGAAAGAGCAACAACGCTTCAAAAGTCAGCATCGTACCGCGACCAACTATTGAGAAGAGCTGGAAAACTAATTGGACCAGCGAGACCTGCTCGCAGTCCGCATACAAACATTCACGTGTAAATCTCATCTGAGTAGTCCCTCCAGCTCTTCTTCCACGCCACCCCCAGGGGTGGCAGTTGATGCAGGCTTATTCACAGGCAACAGAACTCCTGCCGGGGGTTGATTCGTCTCTGAGCCCTTGAAAACACGAAAACTGAGAATACCCCAAAGCCCATCATGCTCTGTTTCTGTTGCTGTCTCATTGCGCGCATAGAAGGTCCAGAAGGGTGCCCAGTTCCGCTCGATACCCCCAGCAGACCGTATCGGATTGAGTTCCAAGGTCCGCCAATGAAAATAGTCGGGCGTGCGCTGACGTGTAATAAAGGGCCATACACGCAAGTAGTCTTCCTGCTCCACTTCCTCTCCCTTGTCATTCTTGGCATACCGCGTCTCATGCGCATAGAAGGGGAAGAAGCGCGTCCGTTCATAGCGTTGCTTCTCCATCCGCATATCCTCGTACGAGAAGAGGAACCAGCCTGCAGAATAAAAGGTTCGCGCTTCACCCAGTGCCTGCGAATAGAAGGGCCAGAAAACCCGTTTGCGTTCGCGATCCGAATTGTCGATCTGAACAAAGGGCCACGGCAGGTGCCACCGTTCACGCTTGTCGGTCTTCGCCCAGGAGAAAAACGGCGGCAGCACCATCCACTGCTCCTCTTTTTCACGGGCGACATGGCCTACTGCTGGAAAGAGCATCCACGATTCACCTGGATTACGCGTCGCATCCTTATAAACTGAGTCTGCCCAGAAAGGCCAGAGGATATACATGGATGAGGACATCCGGTTTTCCTTCTCGCCAAAAAACGGGAAGATGCTGGTGTGCGTCTGCAGTTGCTCATCATCCTCTCGGCCAATGAAGGGAAAGAGATAGTAACGGCGTTCGCGACCCACGACATTGTACTTCAAATAGCAGGGGAAGAGAATAAAGTCAATATCCGACATGAACATCATAAACTTAGGGACATGTCCATAGAGGGGAAACAACGACCAATAGTCTTCGCCCTCACGCGAGCGTCCATTGAGCCAGAAGGGAAAGACCCCGAACTCATAGCCCGCGTTCTCATCTGCCACATTGAGGTCATTGCCGAAGGCCACGAGCCCGCGCCACCAGAACTGCTCCTGGTTCCAATGGCCCGTCCCTAAAGGCCATACCACATCCGTCACGTCCTCACGCTCCTCCGCGTCACTGCTGTGCGAATAGAAGGGCCGGAGTGCATAGAAGTGTCCGCCGTCGCTCATGATACGACGCTCGTAGAAAGGAAGGATACGCAGGCGACTCTCAATCCGGGGCAGCGGTTCGTTCGTGGACGCTAATTCCTGTGAAACGCCCGCTAGGGCGATTCCCATGAACAGAACAAGGTATAACAGCAATTTGGTCATACAATCTCAGTGCCAGAGGCTTTGAAATAGGCATGAATCGACTGCTCGCATCCAAAGGTCATCGCAATCAACGCCGCGCGAACCCACATACCATTACGCATCTGCCGCCAATACATGGCGCGCGGATCGCCGTCTACCTCGGTCGAGATCTCTTCGCGGCGGGGCAACGGATGCATCACAATAGAGGTCGGCTTCAACAGGTCCATCTGCGCCTTGCCAATCCTGAAACGGCTCGTGTCAATTTTGGCGCTCTCGCCCTTGGACTGATCCCACTCGTCTTGAATGCGCGTCATATAGATCGCATCTGCCTCTGGGATCGCGCTCTGGAAATCATCGGTCAATTCAAAGTTCGCTTTTCGTTCGGTCAGGAAGTTCTGAACATCCTCGCCGACCTGAAGCTGGGGAGGCGCAACGAAAACTTGGCGGATTTTTGGGTAGTTCACGAGCAACTGGGAGAGGGAACGCACCGTACGGCCACGAAGGAGATCTCCGCAGAAGAGGACTGTCTTCTCCTGGAGTCCGCCTATTTTTTCAAAACTCCTCAACAGCGTATAAATATCCAGCAGGGCTTGGGTCGGATGTTGATCCTGCCCAGAACCTGCGTTGATAATGGGAATAGGACGCTCGGAGTGCGAGAGCAACCACGCCATACGCTCAGCAAGCCCCTTCTCGGGCGTCCGCATGATAATGAGATCGTAGTAGGAACTAAAGGTTCGCAGAGAGTCCTCGCGGGATTCCCCCTTGAACTCCGAAGAGGTGGCGGTATCGCGAACCTCGCCTGTCTGTACCCCGAGAATCTGGCAAGCAGAAAGGAAAGAGAGGAACGTTCGAGAGCTCGGCTGCGAGAAGTAGAGCATCGCCCGCTTATGCGAGACGACCGTCTTCAGAAACTCTGTTCCCTTCCTCGTCTTGGCGATGAACCGAATCTCATTCGCCAGCATGGCCAGCTGACCGAGAAGCCCTTGATCAAACTGCTGAGCAAAGAGCGTGTGATAGGGTGTTCCTGCTGACTGCATGAGGTACACCTTCTTCTCTTGAATGCTCAACGCCTGATAAGACTCCCAGTTCAAATCACAAATCGGTTTAGGCATACAATCCTTTTTTTTTAAATTGCAGAAATGTCCGACAACGCGGAGACATAGAGCGCCTTGATGGTATGCATGCGGTTTTCCGCCTCGTCAAAGACCTTGGAGAAGGGCGCTTCAAAGACCTCATCCGTGACCTCCAACGCTCCTGATTTCGCGGTCATCGCTGTCTCAAAGTCATGAAAGGCTGGCAGGCAGTGCAAAAAGATCAGCTCGCCACCTTCATTGCCTGTGGCTTTCACGAGCTCACTATTGACTTGGTAGGGACGCAACAACTTCATGCGCTCTTCCTTTTGCGACTCTTCACCCATGGAAACCCAGACATCGGTATAGAGCACATTCGCTCCGACAACACCCTTTTTGGGATCATGCACAATCTCAATCGTCGCTCCATTGCGCGCCCCGACTTCACGCGCCTCCTTGACCAGCGCAGGATCAGGCGACAACTCTTTTGGCGTACAGTTCACAAAATGGACACCCGCCTTGACACAGCCCAACATCAACGAATTGGAGACGTTGTTGCGACCATCCCCCACGTAGGCGACCTTGAGTCCTTTCAACCGTCCAAAGCTCTCTTGGATCGTCATGAGGTCCGCCAAAATCTGCGTCGGATGGAAGAGGTCGGTGAGTCCGTTCCAGACCGGCACGCCGGAATACTTCGCCAGCGTGGCCACGGTCTTCTGCTCAAAACCCCGGAAGAGAATGCCATCAAAAAGACGTCCCAACACGCGCGCCGTATCCTTGACCGACTCTTTTGCACCCAGGTGAATATCGTTTTTCGTGAGGTACTCCGCGGAACCGCCTTCGTCACGCACAGCGATAATCGCAGAGTTGCGCGTGCGGGTTGAACTCTTTTCAAAAATAAGCGCGATATGACGACGATGCAAGAGATCACCGCGAATGCCGGCACGACGACGCGCCTTCAGTTCGATGGACAACTGAATCAGACACATCATCTCCTCATCGGAAACATCGGCCAGCCTCATCATTGACCGACCATATAACTCTGGCATCCATGTGAGCATACGCCTCTTTCCTTTCACGAATAAACATTCAACTACTGACACTCAAGAAGTTCTAAAGTTCGAGAGTTCTAAAGTTCTAAAGTTACCAAACCATTTCAGCGCCAAAGACAGTAACACTCAAGGACGCAAGCCAGATCCTGCTTCAACTTTAGAACTCTCGAACTTTAGCACTTTAGCACTTCTTCTCCCGCCTATTCCCACTCGATGGTGGCGGGTGGCTTCGAACTGATATCATACACGACGCGATTGATACCGCGCACTTCATTGATAATGCGATTCGAAATGCGGGCGAGGGTGTCATACGGCACCCGCGACCAGTCGGCCGTCATCGCATCCACGCTCTCGACTACACGCAACGCGCAGACATTCTCGTAGGTCCGCTGATCACCCATCACGCCGACTGATTTCACCGGCAAGAGGACAGCAAAGGACTGCCAAATCTGCTTGTAGTTCGGCAATTTGCGCATCTCTTCCTGCACACGCAGATCCGCCTGCTGTAAGAGACGGACATTCTCGGCGTTGACCTCACCGAGGATACGGACACCCAAGCCAGGCCCAGGGAACGGCTGACGATCCAGGAGGTCGTTATCCATGCCCATCACCCGTCCGACCGCGCGCACCTCATCCTTGAACAACTCGCGGAGCGGTTCAACCAGCTGAAACTTGAGATCCGGTGGCAGACCGCCCACATTGTGATGACTCTTGATCGTGTGGCTCGGACCCTTGGTCGGGCTGACACTTTCGATGATGTCGGGATAGATCGTGCCTTGACCCAAAAACTTACAATCCTTGAAGCGACGCGCCTCTTCTGCAAAGACATTGATGAATTCGCGGCCAATAATCTTGCGCTTCTGCTCAGGATCGGTCACACCCTTCAGCGCGGAATAAAAACGCTCTGCAGCGCGTGCAATATGCACATCCATGCCGGCTTTGGTGCGGAACATCTCTTCAACTTGCGTGTCCTCGTTAGCCCGCGCCAAGCCGTTGTCCACAAAGATGCAGTGAAGCCGGTCCCCGATCGCGCGATGCAAGAGAACCGCGACTACGGAGGAGTCCACACCGCCGCTCAGCCCAAGCACCACATGCTCCTGACCGACTTGATCCTTTAGCTTTTGGACCGTCTCCTCGACCCACGAGGTGAGCTTCCAATCCCCGGCGCACCCGCAGATTTTGAAGAGAAAGTTTTTGATGATCTTATCGCCATGCTGTGTATGAACGACTTCCGGATGAAACTGCAGCGCATAAAACTTTTTCGTCTCATGCTGCATGGCTGCATGGGGGCACGAGAGCGAACGCGCGGAGACCGTAAAGCCAGGAGGCAACGTCGCCACCTGATCACCATGGCTCATCCAGACGTCAAAATCGCCAGGGATTCCAGCAAACAGAGCACTTCCGACTGCCCCTTCGATGCTGGTATGCCCATATTCACGGTGCTCACCGGGTTTCACGACCCCGCCCAGCGTCTTGGCGGTCAACTGCATCCCGTAACAGATCCCCAAGACGGGGATTCCGAGATCAAAAATACCTGGGTCACAGAGGGGCGCCCCCTCTTCAAAGACGCTGTTGGGTCCGCCTGAAAGAATGATGCCCGAAGGTTTGCGCGCGCGAAGCGTCTCAGCAGAGGTATCAAAGCGGATAATTTCCGAATAAACCTGCTGTTCACGCGTCCGGCGGGCGATCAACTGCGTATACTGGGAACCGAAGTCAAGAATGGCAATCCAATTATGCTGCATAGTCAAATAGTCCTAGATTTTTAAAGGTTATTATTATATTCCTTTCATTTCGACATTCCAAGCTTGAAAAACGAGATATTCCAATCTGCGTTTTTCCCTGGGAACGCGGACACTCTTGTCCGCCAAAGTATATTCCCTGCACAATTCTTTAAAACTCTCCCTGATAAAGGTTGAGGTCTTAAAAAACTTTCGGTGAGTGCCGTATGTCCGTGATCCTTATTGCGGACAAGAGTGTCCGCGGTCCCAGGAAATCATCAACCGAATTGCTGTTTGCTATCAAGCCCCTCTTGACTCCGGAGGGCGGTTTAGGGTATTCTTTTGGCCTTTTTAGAGACCACATTAACGAACAAGGAGCATCTCATGAGCAAGCAAGTGAAGAGAGTTGGTATTTTAACCGCCGGCGGCCTGGCCCCGTGTTTAAGTTCGGCCATCGGCTACCTGATCGCGGAATATTCACGTGTCGCACCGGATATCGAGATTATCGGCTATATCAATGGCTACATGGGACTCCTGAAGGGCCAGAGCATCAAGGTCACCCCTGAAATTCGCAAGAACGCCCTCTTCCTCACCGAGCATGGCGGCAGCCCGATCGGCAACAGCCGTGTCAAACTCACGAACGTCAAGGACTGCATCAAGCGCGGCCTGGTCAAGGAGGGTGAAGACCCCCAGAAGGTTGCCGCAGACCAGCTCGTGAAGGATGGCGTGGATGTCCTGCACACGATTGGCGGCGACGACACCAACACCGCAGCAGCCGACCTCGCAGCCTATCTCGCACGGAACAACTACGGTTTGACCGTGGTCGGCCTTCCCAAGACCATTGACAACGACGTCTATCCCATCCGTCAGAGCCTCGGCGCATGGACAGCCGCGGAAGAGGGCGCCGCCTACTTTGCCAATGTCGTGAAAGAAAACAGCGCCAATCCGCGCATGCTGATCGTCCACGAAGTCATGGGACGCAACTGCGGCTGGCTCACCGCGGCTACCGCCGTCGCCTACCGCAAAATGATGGGCAAGCTGAACTATCTGCCAGCCTTTGGCCTCACACGCGAACGCCAGGATGTCCACGCGGTCTACGTGCCGGAAATGGCCTTTGACGTCAAAGCGGAAGCCGACCGTCTGCGCAAGGTGATGGATACGAACGACTGCGTCAACATCTTCGTCTCCGAAGGCGCCTGTGTGAACGACATCATCAAGGAACTTGAAGCTAAGGGCGAAGAGGTCCCGCGCGATGCGTTCGGACATCCCCGCTTGGACAAAGTCAATGTAGGCGGCTGGTTCGCCAAACAGTTCGGCGACATGCTGGGCGCAGAGAAGACCATGGTTCAGAAGAGCGGCTACTTCAGCCGCGCTGCAGCACCCAACCAAGCTGACAAGGAGCTGATCAGCCGTTGCGCTGTCAAGGCCGTCGAGTGCGCCCTAGCCGGCATCGGCGGGGTTGTGGGCGAGGATGAGAACAAGAACAACGAACTGCGCGCCTGCGAATTCACTCGCATCAAGGGCGGCAAGCCCTTTGACATCGACACCCCCTGGTTCACCGAGCTGCTCAAAGCCCTCGGCCAGACCAAAGGTGCCACAGTCGTGGTCGCGCACTAAGGGAAGTGGCAGTAGCAGTCGGCAGTAGCAGTTGGCAGTTGGCTTGCGTCCTTGTGTCACGACGCATGTGCCGGCCCTCGATTATTCGTGGTGTTCGTGCCATTCGGATGCTAAAAGTGTTCTCTACTGACAGGCAGGCTGCTTACTCGAAGTGGAAGCCGCATTTGACGCCATCGGGCGCGACGAGGTCGCGGTCTGCGATGTCGCGTGCGTCAACGGGGAAGATCACGCAGTTAGGCATACGGAAAGAGCCGTGAATCTTGCAAAGGGAGAGTCCGGACTCTTCAAACCCTAGCGAAGGGCAGCCATGCTTTGCTGTGAGATTGCAACAGGTTCCACAGCGTACGCACTCCCCCTTGCGTTTAGCAATGCTCGCCTTGACATATCCTGGACGGAAGAGATAGAAGAAAAAACGCCTCAGGACACCACGAATTAAGGTCATTCGGGTTCTGAAGTCCTGTTTCTTAAAAGGGACGTGGGAGCAAGCTACATTCATAAAATAAAGGTTTCAGCAAAAGAAGTATGGAATAAACACTTAACGTAGGATATATTAAGGGCCGCTTTGGCTTTTGACAAGTGAAAAAATAAAAGATGAATGAAGACCCTGACATTTTAGAGGAGATCCCCTTTGTTTCTGCAGAGGAGGCGATCGAAATCCCTGTTCCTTCAGATGCTGAAGGACGGCTGGATGTCTGGCTGGCCACACAGCTGCCAGACTTTTCGCGGGCGCGTATCCAAGCCCTCATCAAGGAGGGGCATGTCACCTGTGACGATGCTGCTGTTAAGTCCGATTCCAAACCCAAGGAGGGCGGGGTGATTCGCATTCGTGTCCCTGCCCCGACCCCTGCCTTTCCTCAGCCTGAAAACATCCCGCTCTCGATTGTTTATGAAGATGCCGACATCCTGGTCATCAACAAGCAGGCTGGACTCGTCGTCCATCCCGCACCTGGCCATTTAACAGGAACCCTGGTCAATGCACTGCTCTATCACTGCAAAGACCTTGCTGGAATTGGTGGGGTCGAGCGACCGGGCATTGTCCATCGCCTCGATAAAGACACCACAGGACTCATGCTTATTGCAAAAAATGACGTCGCCATGGCTGGGTTGGTCAACCTTTTCCAGACAGGAGAGATCAAAAAAACCTACCTGACGCTTGTCCACGGGTCGCCTTTAAAAGAAAACGGAACGCTTCGGACGTTAATCGGACGACACCCTGTCGACCGTAAAAAGATGGCGATTGTCACCCGTAACGGGAAGCATGCAGGCACACACTGGTGCGTCATACAGCGGTTTAAGGGTGTCTCGTTCATCCGCTGCGAGATCGAAACAGGGCGTACCCATCAGATCCGTGTCCATCTGCAGTCGATTGGGCATCCGGTAATTGGCGACTCCACGTACGGCCGTCCCTCTGCCGACAAGTTGCTCCCTCTCCCGCCTCAGCGTCAGATGCTCCATGCGGCAGAACTTCGCTTCCGCCATCCGAGAAGTGGCGTGGAATTGATCTTACAGGCGCCATTGCCTCAAGACTTTCAGGCTGTGCTGGACGCGCTGGGCTAAGCCATCGCGCGGGAGTCGGGAATAAACCGGCTGGCTAATTTCCCCTGGGAACGCGGACACTCCTGTCCGCCAAAGTCAATTACCTTCACGGACAAAAAAATTAAGCTAAAGCCCGTTTAAGGGTTGGGGTTTGATAAAGATCGTGCAGACAAGGTAGGTTGGCGGACAAGAGTGTCCGCAGTCCCAGGGCGGGACGCAAGTACTACACAATCGACAAAGTTTTTTACTGATCCTTGACCGTGCGCGAGACAGCTTGGCCTTCAGGACCGAGTGCCGCGCGCGAGGACCCACAGGCGGCCAGGACCTGATCGGTGGTCCGAAAGTGACATTTGGACGTTCTGAGCAGGATTTCGGGGCCTGACTTCTTCACCAACTCAATCGCGGAGGCCTTGACTTGCTCAGAGGCGCCTTTATGGGCTTGAAAGCCATTGACTTCGCCGATTTTACCGAGGGAGCGGAGAAAGGCTTCACGTGCCAGGATAGAGGCCGCGGCAACCGCAATATCGGATTCAGCTTTATGGCGTTGTTCCAGCTTGATAGAACGCCCCTTCTTCATCAGCGCCTGCTTGATGACCCGCTCCGCGCCGAACTGGTCAGCCACGGCACGTGGACAATCCGGAACGGTCTCTAGGATATTTTCAATGCACCGCGCATGGGCCCACGCTAGGAGGGTGTTTACATTGCGCATCTTTGCATAGAGGCGGTTATACGCCTCAGGACCAATGGAAACCAGCGAGAACTTACCAGGTCCGAGTAGCTGACGTGTCTTATTTCCGATAAAGAAGACCGCTTTGTCGGTCAAGAGCTTACAGTCCTTGACCCCCAGCTCCTGCATGGCATGGGCAATATCCGGGTCCACATAGACTGCGCAGGCGACTAAGGGACCAAAGAAGTCGCCCTTACCACTCTCGTCAATACCCATGTGAGGCGAGACCGAGTCCGGGTTGACAATTTCCTCATAGCCAAGGGTTGCGCTCTGCAAGACATTAGGTTCTAGAAAAAAGAGGACAAAATCCCCAGCCCCCTTGCCTTGCACGAGGCATTTTCCGCTCTTGTACAGATTGACGATACAGTCCTGAGCTTCAACAGCAACGACGGTATGGGGAACCTCCTTGCGCTTATAATTGCCCATATTCAAGAGGATCTTAAGCGCCTCTTGCTGTTCTTTTGTCAGTACAAACGTAAATGAATTTTTTTTAATCGGTTCCATGTGTTTTTATCATTTGAGATCTGAAATGGAAAAAGGTGGCACATTTATCATGAGCCACCTTTTTGCCTCAAACCCTGTTTCGGCTATTCAAACCGGTCTTTCATTCCGCCAGGCAGTGGCATCGTACCCTCCCAGGAAGCAGGCGCTGACCAAGGCATCTCCGTGTCATTGGGCCGATACGACATGCACCCCGACAAGACGAAGGAACAGGTCAACCCGACAAAGAGAGCCAAAGCAACTTTCATTTTCTTAGAAGAATACGACATCGCCCTTCTCCACAGGAACCTGCTGCCAATCTGTCAGAATCTCAGCAACAACGAGGTTCTTGCCTTTCACAGCCTTATTCAACTTGATTCGGGTCACGAATTCGCCACTGGCGCTCTGGCGACCGGCGCGACGAATGTTGAGTTCATATTGAGGCAATGGATTCTTACGTTCTTCACCCAGCATCTCGACCATCGCTGAATCCGTTAACTCGATAATGAGGAACTTATACTCGTCATTCGCATCCACAATCTTGCCCTTAACACCTGCGGTGAGTACAGCAACATTTTCTTGGTTCGGGCCAGTTGGCTTTGTTCCACGACGGATACCGTCCGTCAATTCCTTGTTGATCTTTTGGAGTTTAGTGATCTCATCCTTTAAACCTAAAACTTCACCCTTCACTCTCTCAACCTCAGCCTTTTCATTCTCAAGTTCTGCGGTCAGCTCCTTCTTCTCAGCCGTCAACTTGGCAACCTGGGCTTCCAAAGCAGCCTTCTCCTCTTTCAGCTTTGCACACTCGGCACGGGATTCCGTCAACTCCCGCTTGGTCACACGCCAATCTGCCTTCATCTTGTTCATCTCGGTAACAAGGGACGTGACGAGCTCGCGCATCTTGGTCAACTCGCTACGGGTCTTCTCCAAGGCCGCTTTCTGGGCCAACGCACGGGCCTGGAATTCCTCCAGAATGACCGTCATCGTATTATCGCCATCCGTCTTATATTGGCCATCCAACTCGGAACGAACACGCTGACCTTCCGCATTAAGGAAATAATAGCTGCGAAGCAGACGCTTCTTATCATCTGTTGAGTAATCGAGCGCTTTTAACTGCTGGGTCTCGAATTTCGCGGGGTAATTGGCAAAAATGGATTCGCGTTCGGGATTGGCCACTTCACGATCAGAGACTTCTGCGATATCTTTCTGGACTTCAGGTGCCGCGGTCTCTGGGGCATCCACAGCCTCAATTGTCTTTGCCACATTGATCACATACTTCTCGAACGTCCGATTGCGTCCCAGCAGAACTTGACGCTTATCAAAAGACATCTGGGCAAAAACCATTGCAGCGATTGCCAAAAGAAGAATGAGAATCGCCAACACACGTAAAACTTTATCCATTTTATTAACCTCTTTTAAAACAGAGTTGACTCGCTTTTTGTAAGGTGAAACTTTAGATGAAAAAGGGTTAAAAGGCAACAACAAAAAAACAAATAGTGAATCTTAATAAAAAAAGGATTGTCGCTCATTTTCAATTTGACCATTCTGCTGATTTATCGTATAACTAAAACATCATGTCTACTCAGTATAACACTCTCTTTCGGTGTGGTGTCCGAAACATACTCATTTGCGCGAGCTTCGGATTTATGTTTGGCGCTTTTTCTACCTTATCAGCAGGTGCTGATGAACTTGACAACGAGCTCAAGTTTGTTGACGAGTTGCAACGCAGTCGGATGTCTGACATTGCCGAGGCGGTGATCAAGGATATCCGCAAAAGCTTCCCCGTTGACAAGTTCCCAGAGGTCACAGCCAAGCTGAAAGTGCGTGAGATCCAGAATCTGCTCTGGCAGAATAAGATGAAAGAGGTTGAGGCTATTGTCGCGGCGATGCCTAACAAAAACAGTGAAGAGTACTGGGCCATCGTCCTCACCATGGCGGATGCGCACTATGCCTTCCAGAATTACAAGGAAGCAGACAAGCTCTATCTCGACTTCTTTGAAAAGGTGAAGAAGCCTTCTGCAGGGCTTGCCACCTTCTATCGCGACTCCGCCTATAAGTATGCCCAGATGCTCCTCTACCTTAACCGGGATGCCGATGCATTGAAGGCTTATCGCATCCTGCTGACCATTCCCAACCTTGAAGAGGGCATTCGCCGGAGCATTGAGGCGGAATCCGCCGAACTCATCCTCCGCCTCGCCCCCCTGGAAAAGGACAGCACCGCGAGGAGCGCCTTGATCAAGGAGGCTGAAGAACTCTGCAACAAGCTTCTCTGGAAGCAGGACATCTGGTTTGGCAAGGCCATCGTCATGAAGGCCCACCTTTTTAAACTGAGAAACGACATCAAGGGCGCCCAGAAGCTGATCGAAACCTACATGCCTCAATTAAAGACCATTCACGATGCACTCAAAGAGGAGGATCCTGACGGTTCCCTCGGACAGCTCCGGATGAGTCCCATGCCGCAATGCCGTTACCTCATGGCCACCCTGCGCCTGGATACCGCGCTCGCGGAGACCAAGAAAGCCCCCGCTGATGAAGAGCTGATCAAGGAGATGCTCCTGGGTGAGCGCGACCCCAAAACCAACAAGCGTAACACTGCCGAGGGCGCTTACAGCCAGTTCCTGAACGTCTTTGCCCGTTACCCCGAGAGCCAGTGGGCCTTTGACGCAGGTGATAAGGTCGAAAAGATTAAAGCCCTCATCAAAAGCCGCTACAATGTGGCGATGAAAGATGATATCAAGCCAGGTGATCTGGAAAAAATGGCCATGAAGCAGTTTGAGGATGCCCAGCTCACCTTCCGCCAAAACCAGTTCAAAGAGGCGATTGAAAAGTATCAGGCGGTGCTGAACAAGCTCCCCGAGACCCCCCGCTCGGTCTTTGCCCTGGCGGATCTGGCCATTTCATACATTGAGATTTCTGCCAAGGACTCTTCCAACATCCTCTTCGCAGAGACCGTGGCTGGCCACCTCGCCGAACGCTTCTGTGAACGCCCTGCCTTGATGCGTGATGCGGGCGACCAGCTTCGTCGCATTGCCGATTACTTTGGCGAGGTTAAGATGGAAAAGCAGCGGCGCGACACCTATTCGCTCTTTTTCCGCGACTTCCCTCAACATTATGCCGCGAGCCAGCTGGTCATGAGTGATGCGGAGCGCGAATTTGCCGCAAAAAATTATGCGGCTGCCACCAAGCGCTATAAAGATGTTGCAACCCTTTATACCAACTCGGTCTACTACTTTAGCGCGTTGAGCCGCCTGGCCCAGATCGAAAAAGAAGAAGGCCGCCATCTGAACGAGATTGAGGCCCTTGAGCTCTATGTTGGCAAAATGACAGCACAGAACAAGCTCTCCGCCGAGCTGATCAGCGGAAAGTTCCGCTTGGCCGATGCCCAGCGTGAATACGCGGGATATGTGGCCCGAAACGCCTTCACGAACGCCTCGCCCGAGTCTGTCGCCGCCAACCAGGCTGAAGTCGCTAAGTGGCTGGCGCGCGCCATCTCTGCGCTGACAGACGTCTCCAAACGCCTGAAGGAGTCCCCGGCCTCTTATTTTGTGAATGCCGAGGAAAAAACACGCAATGAAGGTATTAAAGAGGCCTCTGACTTTACCCGTGCAATCTGTTTGACCATGATTCAACAACCCGCTAACAAGCTGGATCTCTTGCGCAAGGCAGCAATCAAGGCCTTTGAAGCCTATGTCAAAGAGTATCCGCAAGGCAAGTACGCCTCCAAGGCGATGCTCCAGATCGGTACACTCTATACGATCTTAAAGGACGTCCCCAATGCGCAGACGGCCTTTGAGAAGCTGAGCAAGGACTATCCGGGTTCAGATGAGGCCAAGAACTCCATCCCGCGTCTGGCGGACAGCCTGATTAAGATGGGCCTCGTCGGCGAGGGCGTCGCAAAATATCGGGAGATGTTTGCTGCAAAAGGGAAATATACCGATACGCAGTTCTTAGATGCCGCAAAAGCGCTGGAAGGCTCCAGGGAGTTCGACTTAGCCCTGCAAGGCTATGACAATGTGCTCGCCATGACCAAGGACAAAGGGTATACGACGATGGCCAAGCTAGGACGCGCCAGCGCATTCGCGGGGCAAAAGCGCTTTACAGAGGCCTTCACCTTGTTGAAGGAGTTCACCAAGGAGTATGCCAAGATGGAGATCGTCGTGGATGCCAACCTGCTCTTAGTGGAGGTCGCCAGTGAGGTCGGCAAGACTGAGAAGGACAACGACCTGCGAAAGTCTTATTTTAACGCTGCTGTTGAAGCCCTTCAGATGGTCAAACGCTACAAGGAATCACAGGTCAAGGCTGGCAAACCCTTAAAGAATCCGGCTGAACTGAAGGAGCTCGACCTCAAGGCTGGTGAAGTTCTGGTGCGGAAGATGCTAGCTGAAAAGGCTCTGGGGCTCAATGACCAAGCCGTCCAGACCAGGGGCCATGCGATCGTCGCCTTCACCGGTATCGTGGTTTCGATTGACCCCAGTAATGTGGCACTTGCCAACGTCCTCGAAAAAGCGTATTATAATGCTTTGCCGTTGATGGTGGAGCATAAAGTGTTTGAAGACGTGATTTCTGATGGCGAGAACTACCTGAAACAGTTCCCGAACGGAAAGTATCGCACCGATGTCCAGAACTGGGTTAACCAGGCTAAGATCACTAAATAATTTTACGTAACGAAAAGGAATGAATATGAGCAGAATAAACGTAACAGTCGTGTGTATGGTCTCCCTGTTGATGACGGGTGCTGTTTTCGGCCAAATTCAAGGAACCATTATAAATACTGACAACAAATCTTTCCCTGGCTTACTCAAGTGGAAGTCACAGGCGAAAGCGTATACCGTCAGTGCAAACAACATGGATATGGAGATTCCCGTGGCGAGTGTCGCCGATATCCAGATCGCAAAACCCAAAGATTTGGACTATGCAGAGAAACAGATCGCCGCGGGCAATTCGGTTGTCGCTATTCCCCTTCTTGAAAAGGTCACCAAAGACTACTTGATGTTGAAGTGGGATAAGCCAGCCATCCGGTTACTCGCGGAAGCCAACCTAAAGGCTGGCGAGACCGATAAAGCACTTAAAACCTGCGAAACCATCATCGCCGCAGACCCCCCAGCCGCCTACCTCGGGGAAGTCGCTCCAATCTACTGGCAGGTTCTCTTAAAGCTCAACCGTACCGCTAAAGTCGAAGAGTTCGTCTTGAAGGCGATCAAGAGCGGTGACCGCATGGCCAGCGCCTTTGCGCTAATCATGAGGGGTGATCTGGTCTTAGCGACCGGCGATACGCCTGACAATGCAAACAAGGCGCTTCGTGATGGATACCTGCGCGTCGTCCTCCTCTATAAGAGCGAAAAAGAGGCACTGCCCGAAGCCCTCTACAAAGCGGGAAAATGTTTTGAAAAGGCAGGTCAGTCTGCTCGTGCCGAGCAGATGCGCAGCGAGCTCAAGAAGGAATTTTCGACATCGCCCTGGGCGCAAAAGTAGCCCTGAGGTGTTGTCTAAACGTGTCATTGGTACAGTAAAATAATATGGTCCTGCCTGAAGAGGCGGCCGCAAAGAAGGTAAGAGGTTAGTACATGAAGAGACTGGTAATGATGTTCATCCTGATGATGGGAATGATGACAGCAAGTTCAACACTCTATGCTCAGGCACCCGCGGCTGCGCCAGCCGCTGCGCCGGCCGCCGCGACAACTGAGCTGACCCCCTCGGCCGATGCACAACCACCAAAAGCAAAGCCCAACACAGGTCTGGGCGCCGTGATTTTCGGTTCCGGATGGCTGGGTGTTGTTCTGTGGCTTGCACTCTTCGGCTCTGGTATCGCAGCGATCTATTTCGCCGTGGACTGCTCGATCCTGCTTCGCCCCCAGAAGATCATGCCCCATTCCCTCATTTCCAATGTGAAAACTGCCATGGCTGAAGGCGATGTGATGAAGGCCCTCAAGTCTTGCGAAGTGGAACCAGGGCCTTTGGCGAACATTCTCACGGCTGGCTTCTCCCACGTCGAAGAGGGCTTTGAAGTCATTCAAGAGTCCATCGGTGCAGCATCCGACTTGGAGACCGAACGTTTGATGCAGCGTCTGACCTGGATCTCCGTCTGTTCAAACTTGGCCCCGATGTTGGGCCTGCTCGGTACGGTGCAAGGTATGATTATGTGCTTCGAAACACTGGCCACCGGCGCCCCGGACGTGGGTTCGCTCGCCTTGGCCATTTCACAGGCCTTGTGGACCACGGCAGGTGGTTTAGTGGTCGCGATTCCTGCGATCACGGCCTATTACAGCCTCCGTAACAACGCAAACCGCTTGATTTTGCGCATGCAAGCCATGACCATGGAGCTGATCAAAGATCTGCGTAACGTCGAAGTTGTTAACGACTAATCATGGTGGTTAAGACACGGTGCTGGGGTCAGTTGTGAGGTGTACTGCAACTGACCTACAGCGCAAATTAATTTTTTAAACCCCTCAAAAGGGTTGTACAATGGCTAAAACAAGATCAGACCAATGTGAGATGGATATGACGCCCATGATTGACGTCGTGTTTCAGCTCATTATTTTCTTCGTGGTCACGCTCAAGATGACCAGTGATACAAATAAAGACATCATCCTTGAAGACGGAAAGAATGGTGTGATAATCACCGAGAAGAATCGTCCGCCCTCAACGCTTGAGATTGAGGTGGATAAGCGTGGCATGATTACCATACACAATGCACGCATGAATCAAGACCAACTCGACACCATTCTTCGCAATCGCGTCAACAAATTAGGAAATCAATTTCCCATCTTGATTCGAGCTGACTTTCGGACTAAGCATGAAGAGGTTAAGAAGGTCATGGATATCTGTACCCGAAGAGGCATCTGGAAACTTTCGTTTGTCGCAGTCCAAGAGCATAAAGCAAAAAAGAAGTGATGGAGACAACTCATTATGGCTTACAAACGCAGAAACAATAAGGGTGAGAATCCGAAACTGGACATGACGCCGATGATTGATGTCGTCTTTCAGCTCCTCATCTTTTTTGTCGTCACATTGAAGCAAGAGGATATCCTTTCGAAGCTCTCCGCGGCACGTCCGGCACCCGATCCAAACGCAAAACCTGACCAGCAACCCGATCCCACAACAATTATTGTTTGTGATCAAGGCTTTCTCTTTAACGGCCTCCCCATGCGCCTCGAGGAATTAGATCGTCAAATAGCTCGCGTCTCGCGTTCGAGCAAGACCGCCATGGTGCTCGTCAAGTGCACCATGAGTTCGCCGCATAAGTTCCTTGTTCAAGCGCTTGATGTCTGTAACAAGCATGGACTCCAGAATCTTTCAATCTTAACGATGTAAGGGTAAAGTTATGAGTACCAATCAACACATGGATGATGTCATCAATGCCCAAATGAAGGTGATTGATGATAAATACTCGGAAGCCACCTTCTGGCAGCGCATGAAGAAAATGCAGGCAGGATTGAAGTGTGCGCGTGACAGCAAGGAGCACAAAGAGGCGATGATTGAGATGCAGCGACTCTCCGCGCCTGCTGTGGCTGTATTTCTCCCCATGTTCTTAGTCGGCATTTTGGTCCTCCTTTCCGCTGCAGCCAAAACAGAAGACCGTGTGATTGAGACCCAAATCATGGAGGTTGAGGAGGTCAAGCAACTCGAAGAGATCAAGCCTCTGGAGAAACCACCAGAGGAGACAACCGACGTCACGGTAGATGTTCAGGTTGACACACCTAATGTGTCCGACGCCAAGCCGACCGACACGGTGATGAGTCCTCAGCCCCAAACCTTTGATGCTGTACAGATTGTTAAAAGCCCCGTGATCCTCAAAAATATCTATGGTTCCACACGTAACACCGGTACACGTGGCTCAGCGCTCGTAAAGTTCGGCGGCGACAAACAGACTGAGGCCTGTGTGATGCGCGCCCTTCGGTGGCTTAAAAAGAACCAGAAAACGGATGGTTCTTGGGGCGCGCATCCACAAGCCATGGCGGGCTTGGCAGTCTTGACCTTTCTTGCGCACGGAGAAAAGCCTGGAGATTCAGCAGAATTCGGAGCCACCGTCCAACTGGCATTGGAATTTCTGATGAAATCGCAGCAGTCTAATGGTCGTATCAGTGAAAGTTATTCCCATGCAATTGCTACTTATGCATTGTGTGAGGCGTATGGGATGACCATGAATCCAAATGTGAAGACGGCTGCTGAAAAAGCACTTGCTGTGCTCATCACAGGTCAGAACCCTGAAGGTGGCTGGCATTACGCGTTAGCGTCAACCGTTCCCACTAGCGACACATCTGTAATGGGTTGGTGCGCACAAGCGCTTAAGGCCGGGAAAATGGCTGGCATCAAGGACGAAGGCCTTGACCAGGCCATTAAACAATCTATAAAGGGCTTCAAAAGGAACGCAGGCCCCAATGGCGGCTTCGGTTATTGCGGACCTGGTGGTGGCGGCTTAACCGCTGTGGGTACCCTCTGTATGCAACTGCTGGGTGCCGCTGATCAAAAGGAGGTCCGTGCCTCGCTCGACATAATGGATTCCTGGGTCCCCTCGATAAAAAAGGAAGGCGCTGTCGGAGGAGAGCAGTATCATTTTTACTATGCGACACAGTGCCGGTTCCACGCAGGTGGCAAGCGCTGGACTGAGTGGAACGCCATAATGAAGAGGGCTTATATCCCGGCCCAGATAATAACCAAAGCGGACAGCTCTGGCTATGTTGACCATAAGGGTGTGGCCCAGGAGATTGGTTATTGGGAGAATCAAGATGCCCACGGCGACCGTCCGGTCATGGACACCTGCCTGGCTGCCCTTCAGCTTATGGTTTATTACCGCTATCTCCCGACCACCAGTGCGGCCGCTATCAAGGTCGAAGAAGAGATCAAGGTCTCAACGACTGACAAGGAAGACATCAAGGTTGATGC
>CAYWNP010000009.1:33794-35742 GCA_964459675.1 uncultured Akkermansia sp.
CGAACAGAAACTCGTCAGCTATTTCAGCGAGTTCCATCTCTCACTTGCCCTCGCGGAATCCTGTACAGGGGGCCTAATCGCAGAACGCATCACCCGCATTCCCGGAGCCTCTGTCTGTTTCAAAGGGGGAGTTGTCTCGTACGCGAACGAGGTGAAGCAGGCACTTCTGGGGGTATCCCCTGCCATCCTGGATATCGAAGGCGCGGTCAGTGAAACCTGCGCTCAGGCCATGGCGGACGGCGCGCGGCGCGCCTGCCAGTCTGATATCGGCCTCTCCGTGACTGGCATCGCAGGCCCCGGTGGCGCAACGCCCACCAAGCCCGTCGGGCTTGTCTTTATCGGGGTAGCAACCTCAAAAGCTATTTCAGCCAAAAAGTTTCTCTTTTCCGGCGACCGCGCCTCCATCCGCCAACAAGCCGCCGATGCCGCACTCCAGCTCGCGCTGGAAAATGCAATAGGCTAAGTGATCAGGAACCCTGGGACCGCGGACACTCTTGTCCGCCAACCTACCTTATCTGCATAATCCTGTATCAAAACCCAATCCTCTCACCAACCTCTATTGCAGGCCCCTATGTCCATGGGCTAACAACTCGCTCTGGCGGACAAGAGTGTCCGCGGTCCCAGTGGCTACCCCAACACCGTTGCGCCGAGACCGATCAGAAGCGCGCCAAAGGCGATATCCAGCCCAGCCATCGTCTTAAAGAGCCACGGACGGCCTGTCACAAAGACAATGCCCTGACGCATATACCACGGATAGAGGATGAGCACCATGCCCTTGACAATGCAGAGGTAGGCGAAGGTCACGAGTACCAGACGCCACGGTGACGGATGAACCCGCGCCACATGTAGCAGCTCATATGGGAAGAGCGTCAGGAGCGCCCCTAGCGCCCTGCAGGACAAGAGATTGTCCATCCACCAACAACTCAGTCCGATACAGGCCGGCACTGCAATAAAGAGATACATTTTATACGGATTAATGATATCCAGATCCATCGACCAGAGCGCATAACCCACCCAAACCCACGCGATCGCAGCCAGTATATAGCTAGCTGGCTGATGACGGGGTAATGCATTCAACAGGCGACTCATCTTTTCAGGCAGGACCACGATCGAGAGTCCCAAGCCACATAAGAGTGTTCCTAACAGATAACACCAGAGGGAGAGCGTCATATCCTTTATCCTTTCAACGCCTGCTTTTGAAGCTTAAAGAGATCCTTGATCCCCTTGGCGGACAAGATGCGCAAAGCATCCAGATCCTTTTCAGTAAAGGGATTATGCTCGGCAGTCCCTTGGATTTCAACATAGCGTCCATCATCCGTCATCACGACATTTAAATCCACCTCAGCGGTGGAATCATGAATATAGTCGAGGTCAAGCACAGGCTTTCCCGCGCAAATCCCCACGCTCACCGCGGCCACAAAATGCTTTAAGGGAGTCTTCGTTAACTTTCCATCCTTGAGGAGCTTTGAAACCGCATCTGCAAGGGCGAGCATGCCGCCGGTAATGGATGCACAGCGTGTTCCTCCGTCGGCCTGTAAAACATCGCAGTCAATCGTAATCGTGCGCTCGCCGAGCGCCTTCATATCCACGGCAGCACGCAAGGCACGTCCTACCAGACGGCTGATCTCGGTGCCACGTGCATCGGGCTTGCCCTTCTTGCTCTCGCGCTCTTTGCGATCCTTGGTGCTTCCGGGAAGCATGCTGTACTCCGCCGTCACCCACCCTTCACCCTTGCCTTTCAGAAAGGGTGGCACCTTCTCTTCAACACTGGCGGTACAGAGAACCCAGGTCTCCCCCTGCCGGATCAACACGGAACCAGCGGAGAACTTTGTAAAGTGGCGTTCAAAACAGACGGTTCGCAAGGCGTTCTCTTTTTTCATGGGCAAAATTATGGGGCGGCTTGAACTGAAAGTCAAGCCGCCCCTGAATGATTTTTCCGAGTATTTTA
>CAYWNP010000010.1:0-24035 GCA_964459675.1 uncultured Akkermansia sp.
CAACAGAAGTCCAACCGGAAATCAAGGGAAATAGTCATTTTAGCCCGATTTTGAGGAAAATGGCGACATGCTTACAGCACAGTTGTACGCATCTCCGCGTTGGGGAGAATGCAGGGTGGAGAGAAGTTCTAAAGTTCGAGAATTCTAAAGTTCTAAAGTGAGGGAGGGTCACGCGCTGGGTGCCAGACCGGACGCAATTCATTTTTGACAGGATGAACAGGATTTTGAGGATTTGTTACTCAGCGCCGCAATATTGCGCCACACTCACCTTTCCAGGGTGGTTGGTTCAATAAGCTATACGTTTCTGAGTCCTTGGATCAACGTCCGCCCTCTGCGGCGGCGCTCAGCGACGTACGCAGCAGGGCATTGTTGGCATCATTTTCCGTCACATATTCGGTTATACGCCTGGCCAGCCAGCCAGCAACGAAGGTTCCCAATCGCACTTGAAGTTGCCGGCGATTGCCTGAAGCTGGGCATCGGTCAAGGTCTTCTTCAGACCACCGGCAGCAGCACAAGCCAGGTAGATCTCAGCTGCTTTCTCTGCCACATAGATCCGACCAAACGCCTCATCAAGATTGCGCCCCGAACCAACGATCCCATGCTGCTCCCAGACCACGAGGGTTCGCTGGCGGAGCGCGGTGGCTGTTGCCTGTCCTAGTTCGTTGCTTCCGGCCATCATCCACGGGAGGAACTCAACTCCTTTCGGGAACACGACAACGCACTCAGCGTGCATGCGCCAGAGCAACGCCGTCAACTTGGCGGTGGACAGGTCAGCGAAAACATACGTCAATGCGATGATTGACGGAGTATGCGTATGGATAACCGCGTGCGCGTAGTCATTTGTGCTATCCTTGATGGTGGCATGTGAAAGAAGGTGAGCTGCCAACTCCGATGTCGGCCGACCATTAGGTTTGAACCCCCACAAAATCCTATATGCCGTGCCGTTGTTGTTCAATTCGATTAGCCCAATATTCCGCTCAGGAGCAATTTCAACATTACGCAAGTAGCGGCCTGTGCCGGTGAAAATGAAACGCTCCCCCTGCAATGACGGGGCATCTACGGAAAGCGGAATCCATTCGGATTGGCCATGTAGGCCGGCAAATGCCACGTTTTGCTCTTCATTTAGCCGAAGACTGACGTTTCCGCCATTCGCCTCAGCCCAACCACGATCCCACATGTCCCGTGTCGTTTTTGCGACATGGTTAATCAATGTCTCTTGTTTCATTATTCACTCCTGTTCTGCCAACGTTAGCGGTTACCGGCGCGTATTCGCGTTCGGTACGCCGCTTGGTCGCTATTATTTATGCGTATGCTAGGCGTCCGCGAGGTTGCGGGATCGTTCTCCCGAGATCGGATGCTGTTTCAATCCATTCGCGAATCGTTTGTTCGGCGTTCGACAGCGCCTCCTGATAGGTCGGGCCATCTGCCATACAACCAGAAAGTTCAGGAACCTCCGCTACGTAGGACTTGTCATCCTCACTCCAGAAAATGATGATTTCGTATTTGTGTTCCATGATTCAGTCCTCCATCCGTAGCTTGTACTTCAACAACAGATCGCGTATTTGCTTAATCTGATAAGGCTTGCTCATCCCGTTCTTTGGCTGGATGTTGATGATTTCCTCGACACCCTCCATTGTAAAGATATGATGGTCGCCACGAATACGGATCTCAAAACCTATACGTGACAACAGAACGCATACATCGCCGAAGGGGACATTTGAGTCCGATCGTCGCGTCATGATGTGTTCGTATACCTTTGCGTACTTACCCATAGCACCTTTAGTTGTTATAATTGTACCATTAGAATGAGCCGTTTCTCAAGTCAAACGTTATTATTTATATGTTAAGCTTTGTGCTTCCTGAGGAAAAGGACTGGAGGGCAGTTGGCTTCTTTACTTTCTCCAGAACTCATCGTCTGTTTTTGGGCGTATATCGCACACTCGAACGATTGACACGTCTGTGACAGCGATGAGTTTCTTATCCTGCATGTCAACGACTGGCGCCCCCATTCGGCCATCATCCTATTCCGTAACATCGCGAAGAATTAGTTTCTGACAGTCGTCGGATAGATCTATGAGACGGCCTCGAAACCGTAATGGCGAGTCATGAAGCGAGACCTCGATATCCATCCCGACCAGCTTGAGGTAGTCGGCTACGGTCTTGACCCCGATGGATTCCGCGTGTCTAGGTTCACCAGGACGCCTTTGTTGACCCAATAAATCTCGTATGGTGTCGAATACTTTCATTGATATTTTATGCGAACGACCACCTTCAGCGGCGCTGGTTTCCAGCGTACGCTGCAAGGTTTTGCTGGCCTCCGTCTTAATTCATTGTTCAGAACGGAAGATTCTCATCTAGGTCTTGAGCCTTCGCATCCGATGCTCCACCATTCAGTCCATCCCGCTCCATTTCCCACTTGTGTAACTCCTCGTACATTTCATTTTGAAGCAGAAAAATCGGATCAGCAGGCATATTCTCGATCTTCGGCATACGCTTGATCCGCTTCTGCTTTCCGTTCAGAAACACCATTTCATACATTTCTCGCATGCGTTTCTTTTGTGCTCTGTCGGACGGAGTGAGCTTTCTTTTCCGTTTTGTCATTTTAATTCATGGCCAACGTCACTTCTCTGGCGCGGCGCGGTTAGCGACGTCGCCAGCAGAAGTTTGTTGGGCGAGTTTCTGCCGCCGTCTTTGCATCATCCACCTCACGAACAGCCAGAGCAACATCAGTTCAATCAACAGAATTGCGGCACCAATAGGCTCCACTGTGAATCGTTTCGACAAGAGTTGACCGTCACTGAAGTCGAACACCAGGCACCCCACATAGACTCCGCCAAGCAGATCGCTAGGAAGCAAGAGGACTCTGAATTTGGGGCTGAAGAACTCGCCGGTGAGCCATGTTGCATGGACTGGTCCACCTGCTGTCAGTTTGTCTGCGTCTGCAGACAAACTGTTGCCTTGAAAATCCTTTGCGGAGAGCAAATACAGACGTCCATCCTGAATCTTCCATTCCGCAACGTAGCCACGCCAACATGCTGAACAGATGGTGTGGAATGCGAGGGCGTTCGTTCCATAGAGGACCTCACGCGGAATATCACCCCCCAACACTTCATGGGTCCATACGCCGGTGTGCAGATGATCGCGTATCTGTGTCGTGGCGCTTGCAGTCCCCGCCGCAGCAAGCACGGCACAGACAAGCGTGCATATGACTTTTCTGAGTTTCATCATTCTACGCCCAACAGTGTTATTGAGCCTACCTCGTGGAGAGACCACCCCCCCAACAAACATGTTGTTAGCATAGAAGATGGCAGGAGTGTAGTCAAGTATCTAACTCTTTGGATATTAAGTTTTTTCAATCGCTTTGCTTTTTAAACTTGCCGCCGAGGTAGGCTTTATGCAAAATATCGAGGTATGCTTTATGAGGTCATTTGACGAGAACGACTCGTTCCCTCTTCATAAAGCCTACCTCGGAGTATCAGATGGATAAAACACCTATTATTTTCGATGACTGGGAGCAAGCCCTGAAAAAGGACGTTCCTATCGCTCTCCATCCGGCGTATCGTGAAGCCATCATGAAATTCCGCTACTGGCTCTGGGAGACGGGGAAGTCACCAGATGTTGAGACGTTCAAGGAGCATGTCGCGTGGAAGAAGTCATATCTTCCCCCTGAGCAATTCGAAGCGAGGCTCGAAGCCTTGAGGTGGTACTATAAAGAAGGAAACCAGCGAATGAAGGCGGCAGGGAAAACGAAGGCGGACATTGTGCCGACAGCGAAAGATCCCCTCCCTACACCAAAAGCAGCAACTCTGGTAAAACGAAGCAGCGTGGACGGCGGTTATCGGACGTATGAAATGAACGATGTTCCATCCGCAGGGGCTCGCGATCTGGGCGGTCCGCCATGGGAAAAGGCCTTGGTCAGCCGCATTCGGGAAAAGGGTCTGGCTTGGACCAGCGAAAAAACATATCGGGGGTGGTGCAGGCGCTTTATAGACTCCTGCGGCGACAAGCCAATCAATGGACTGGACCATGAAGATGTACGCAGGTGGCTGTCGGATCTGGCAGTGAAACAACGCATCTCCGTGTCCACGCAGAGCCAAGCGCTCAATGCTGTCGTCTTCTTTTTTCGTGAAGTGTTGAAACGCGACCCAGGGGATTTCAGCGACTTCACCCATGCTCGGCGAGGACGGAAGGTGCCTTCCGTGCTGACGCAAGCTGAGTGCAAACGATTGTTCGAAGCGATGGAAGGCACCAGCCGCCTGATGGCTGAGCTGATGTATGCGGCCGGATTACGCCTTTCAGAACTCCTAAGGTTGCGTGTAAAGGATGTGGACTTAGATCGACTCCAGATTGCTGTACAGTGCGGCAAAGGTGACAAAAGCAGATTGACCATGATCCCTCAGAAACTAGAAGCTGCTCTGCGGGCGCATCGAGAGCGGCTACGCGTACTTTTCGCCAAAGACCGCGAAGCCCAACTTCCAGGCGTGGAACTTCCAGAGGCATTGGAACGAAAGTGGCCGACGGCAGGCGAGAAGTTTATCTGGTTCTGGTTCTGGCCTTCGCGCAATCTAATGCGCGACCACCGCAGCGGAATCATTCGCCGCCATCATGTGCTGGACGTGACGTTCCAGAAGGCAATCCGCGAGGCAGTGGCAAAAGCAGGCTTCGATAAACGTGTGTCGCCCCACACGCTGAGGCACTCATTCGCAACGCATCTGCTAGCAAACGGTACGGGCATACGCGATCTACAAGATCTTTTAGGCCATGCGGATATCTCCACGACGGAAATCTATCTTCATACAGCGAAGCATACCGGCATTGGTGTACAGAGCCCGTTTGACACATTGTAAGGCAACGAAAGTCGACTTGATTTCACGGGTTTCAACCCACCCGCGTGAATCTTCTTAGTTGATTGCCCTCAATTTTTTGATTATATCTGGACAGTTTTTAATCCCGCTCGACGGGCTGCTGTCAGTTGCTGCGCATCAGCGGAGGCGAACAGTTCCGCATCCCACTCGAGCGCACAAGCCACGTGCAACGCATCCATGGCTCGGATGGGACTCGCCTCGATCACCTGAATGGCTGAGCCGACAACAGAGGTTGTGAGCGCGATGATATCGGCATCGCGGACATCTAACAAGAGACGCCGCTTCGCCTCCCTGTATTGGCTCTGGGTCAATTGATGCTCACGGAGACGACGGTTCAACGCGGAGATTAGCTCTGGCACACACAGGACACTCAAGCCTAGTTCTGTGGCTGATATACAAAGCGCTTCGACTTTATCGCTTCCCAGCTCTTCAATAAAGCGTTTTGCAAAGGCCGATGAATCAAGATACACTTTCACGATTGCGCTCCGCTAAAATAATTTCAGAAAGGCTAGCTCCCTTAGTCGAAAGTCTCAGCCCTGGTCTTTTCCATGAGGGCTGTCCGCTTTTTTCGTTTGCAACAGGGAATACCTCTGCAATAGGCCGTCCATGCCGCATAACGAGCAGGGTCTCTCCCTTTTCGACTTCGCTCAACATCCCTGATGCGTGGCTCCTGAACTCGGTTAACGTGACTGTTTTCATGATGATCTCTCCGATATGTGCAACAGTGTACAGAATTCTGTACACTCTGTCAACCGCTTGGATTCTTACATCAGACTTGCCAGCGCTTCGCGGAAGGAGGGGAAGCGGAAGGTGAAGCCGCTGGCCAGCAGCTGGCCGGGGATGACACGGTGGCTCTTGAGGATCAGGACGGCTTCCTTCTGGAGGAGGAACGTTCCGATCTCCAGCATCCAGGCAAAGGCAGGCAAGCCGAAGGGCATGCCGCAGGCCTCCCGGAAGAGGCGCATCATCTCGGCCTGGGGCAGCGGCTGAGGGGCGGCGAGATTGACCGGACCGCTTAACGCCTCGTGTCCGATCGCCCATTCAACCGCGCGGCAGAAGTCCTCCACATGAATCCAGGCGACAAACTGTCGTCCGCTTCCCATACGGCCGCCGAGTCCAAGCCGTGTCAGACGGCGCAGCAGCGGAAAGACGCTGTTGCGCCCGTGCCCGAGTACCATGGTCGTACGAAGGGCTACCTTGCGCGTCCGGGGTGTCTGAACAGCGTTGAACGCCCCCTCCCACTGATGAATCAGCTCGATCAGAAATTCATCCTTGGCTTCAGGGGTCGCACCTTGAACCCCCTCTTCATCCATGGCCGTGTCAAAGGTGTGCTTGTAGAGCGAGGCGGAACTCGAATTGAGCCAGACACGCGGCGGCGTTTTGCACTGCGCGATGGCTTGGCCGATCGCCTGCGTCGGACGCGTGCGCGACTCGAGCAGCAGCTTGCGGTTGGCGGACGTGAACCGGCAGTCGACGGACTTGCCACAGAGATTCACAATTGCGTCCGCGCCGTCGAGTTGCTGTGACCACGCACCGACCGTTTCGCCATCCCACGAAACTTCGCGCACCCCATCCGTTCTCGGACTGGGATGCCGAGTCAATACGACCACGTCCCAATTCCGGGCGCTGAAGTGCCGGGCCAATGCCCCGCCCAGAAATCCCGTCCCGCCCGCCAAGATGATTTTTTGTTTCATAGATGAGCAATCCACTAGAGCATTTTTAGTGTAAGCGTTTTTTCTCACAGAGCCCACAGAGCTCACAGAGAAATCCAGTTGAAGGTTCAATCATCTAAGGAGCAGGGCAACATAGAAGGTCATTATCATTCAAAATTCATATTTCTCTGTGCCCTCTGTGCCTCTGTGAGGGACTACACATTAAATTAAACTGCTCTAAGCGAATTCCTGCCAGGCGTCGCGGAACCACTGGATGACTTGCCAGGGAGTGCGGATCGAGGTGTTGCAGCTGGCGGCCAGCATGAAGCGATGCGAATAAGGCCGCATCTGGGTCAGCAGCTCCTTGACATACGCGCGGACCTCACTTGCACTCTTGAACTTCTCTGTCTCAATCGGACTGATACCGCCGGTGATCAGGAAACGGTCGCTCGTCAGGCGCATCACCTCGTCGAGCTGGACGTCGCCAAGCGGCGGGAAGGCCACGCCTTCGAGTCCGTCTACACCCAGCGAATCAATGAACTTCAGATTGACCCGCTGATGGCCGCAGGCATGGATGAAGAGCGTGCTGTTGTGCGCATGGGCAATCTGGCTGGCCTTCTCATAGTAGGAGGCGGAGAAATTCTCCAGATAACTCGGCGTATGGAAGGCGGCATCGAGATTGTCCATCGCCATCATGGCCGGTACGCCCGCCTGCGCCATCTGCCGCACCAAATCAAGCTGCGCAGCCTCGTGCAAGGCCAGCACCTTCTTCACACGGTCCTCGTCATCCGCGATCATGTAAGTCGTGTTGATGGCGCCTGCCATCAGATGCAGGACCTTCAGGGGACTGAACAGCTCGCCTGCCACCACGAATCCGTCCTTCCCGACGCGGGCCTGTTCCTGCGCATACTTCTCCGGGAGGAAACGCCAGCGCCGGGCCTGCAGCAACTCCTCAAGTGCGACAAAGGGATCGGACGCGCTATCGAGTACAAAGGCCTCTTGAACCAGGGTGGATTCCGCAAAGACATACCGCTGACGTTCGGTCAAGGTGCCGCTCCGCGTCTGATAGGTTCGCGTAGTCACACGGTCAGAGCCCTCAAGCTTGACCTCTTCATGCACCTCCACGCCCTCATAGACCTCCTCCGCGAGTCCACCGAACCAGCCCCGCTTCTGATCGCAATAGACGTTCCGGCTAAAGACATCCAGCCCCAGATGCCGGATCATCTCAAGCTGACTATTGCACTGCGCAAGCTCAGCAGGCAAGAGGCCGTGGTTCTGATGATGGCTGAACCACTGCCAATAATTCGGGGCATAGACCATGCGAGCCGGGGTTTTGCGTTGGAGCACGGCGGCTACACAGCCACGATGGCTGGCGCCTGCGCATCCGAGTTGTTGTGAGTCAGTCATGAGAAGCCTCCAGAAATTTCATTCCTAAATTTTACCTGTTGTGGAGGGGTTGGACAAGGCGCAAATCGCGTTTACCGCACCAACGTCGGACATCATGTGCGGCGCGGAAGGCGACAGCGCATGGATGGCTTGGGTGGGGAACGTTTCTCTACAAAGGCCCCAATCTCGCGATTCTTGGTGACCGAGTTCCATAAAAAGTAACGCCCGTTCATAGCAACGTAGATGCCGGGCGGAAGCACCTGCGCAAGGGCCAGTGCGCTGCCGAGGTTAAACAAGCCATCGGAACTTCCAAACTTGTACGGGATCATCGCGCCGGTCAACACCACAGTCTTATCAGACACTGTTTTTGCCAGAAAACATGCGGTCTGCTCCATGGTATCGGTGCCGTGCGTGATGACGACTCTCTTCTCCTTAGCCTTCTGGCATGCAGCCGCAATCGTTTGGCGATCCGCAGTCGTCATGTCCAGACTGTCCTTCATCATGAGGATTTGGATCCTCACGGGAACGCTGGATCTTCCCAGCGCCAACATCTCGGCGATATGCGACTTCTTGAAGTACAGCTTGCCGTTCAGCTCGTTGTACTCCTTATCAAAGGTTCCACCTGTTCCAAAGACTGCAATTTTCATTATTTTTCTCCATCCCCCACTCCATCCCATAAGATTACGGAACTAAAAGGAGTCTTGTCTATAATTTCAAAAGTTCGGAACCACAAAATCCACAGAAAACACAGAAAAATCAATTCCTCAGTGTTCTCCGTGCCTCCGTGTTAAAAAAAATTATTCTCTCGCTTGTTCCTCAGTGTTGACCGTGCTGCGCTTCTTCCAGCCGCCGCTCGATCGGCCATTTCGAGAACGCCAAGACAAGCAACATGATGACGTTCGCGATCGGCACGAGGAGCAGCAAACTCAGAACACCGGGCATGCCGGTCTTTGCCACAATACACCACAGCGGAATAACCATCACAGCAAGAATCACAACAATAAATAACAACTCAAACACGCCTATTACCATAATCTCTCCTTCTGGTTCCTTGTTCGGGCCAACAGTGCAGCGTTAACAGACGAGCCGCCGGCAGTCGCGCATTTTGCGTATGCAAATTGCGCGACTGACAAGGCACATCTGGTTGAACGCGTTGTTAGGCAGCCCCTTCATTGGAAACGACGTCTCTTAAAGGCCTTAACATCTTCGGCAGATAGTGCGAACCATTCGCCTCCCTGACGTTTCTCAGCGAAGCGGTTGTGCCAGTATTGTTCTATGCCTTCCGCATCATCTGTTTCAATTACATGCACGGTGTCGGGCTTCTGTGGCAGCTGTATCGCCAGTTCTCGAAGGCGGCGACCGACTGCGTTGGTTCGGCCCAGCTTGTAATTTTTGCCAGAACGGAGCAGGTAGACAAAACCGCTAATCTGCTTTGATCTCAGTCGAATGTCGACGGTGTCAGAAAGGCCCCGCTTTAGCAGTTCCGCAACAGTTGCATAGCGCATGTCGGCCTCACAGTATTCGGCAATCTTTTCGAGCATCGCGTCCCTGCTTCCCCAGCGCCGATATGTGCTCTTGGCAGGAAACGAGGGATCTGACTTCCTCTTGACCATTAGATCGGCTTCAGTGGGAATGACGTTCATCTCAAGTGCCAGCTCAGCGAACCGGTGTAGCAAGACATCGTCGGGGGTCTTGTCAGTTGCGTCGTTTGGCGCGAAGCCAGCTTCGGCCTGAAGTGCAGACCAAGAGCCCCAATGCCCGCCTTGCCAGTAGTAGCGAGATACGCCAGATTCGCGTGTGAAAACACGCTCGCCAATAGCTCTGCCGCCGTGTTCTTTCACCAAACGACAATAAAGGTCGATGATCGATTTCTTAGTAGGCTTATGCATGCGCGCTCGTTTCCATGGGCTTTTCAACATATGATTATGGGACAATCCCAAAACAATGTGGAAAGTATGGCAAAAAAACCATTATGGGACAAGAAGGAATATTGGGTAGAAAGTAGCAGTGAGGATGGAAGTGAGAAGGAACGATAGGATGCCTATCCCTTTGTGCGCCCAAACATGTTTCACCACGCGATAGCTCGTGTTCTCCGTCGCCATGTACGGCAAATATTTTCTTAAGCATAACGTCTGCAAGGAAGCCTAGCTAACGTTAATGATATTTGAAATCAAGAGAACTTATCCTCTACGGCTAGGTCTGTGTCACGCCGCATATTGCAAGCAGGACAAACCCGGACGGCTTCGAGCAAGTTTAAAATCATTTCGGCTCTTGCCTTCTGTTGATTTCACTATTACTACCTCCGTCGCCACTTGTCACGGTACCGTGGCGGTTCTCGGATTGGTTCGTCGGGCTCCGTTGTTCGCTCTGCGATGAAGGTGCTCTGGTCGCCGTTCTTGATTCTAAATTTTCCGACAAGACGACCGTCTTTGCGGAGTTTTACACTGCCGGTTCCGGACATGGGTTCGAATTCCCAGGCGCCGTGCCAGGTGAAGGAGATGCCGCTTTTGGTTGGCCTGCAATTGACATGGGCAAGAAGCGCAAGCATACGTATGCGGTCGTTACTCCCAGTTATTGAAAGTACCGCCACTCCTATCATATCAAGAAGATCGTTAACCCACTGTGATGTTTCAACAATTCGCCACCATCCGTAGTATTCCGTGGGTATTTTATTTTCAGGCATATTCATCTCTGCTTTTCTTTTATCCAACGTCAGCGGCTACCGGCGCGTATTCGCGTTCGGTACGCTTTCTTGTTGGGCGCTCATTTATGTGTAAGGATTTTTTCAATTATTTCTCTTGTGATTATCAGGGATGCGTTCATGTCATTTACATTATAATTGAAGTCGCCACCATGTGCGGCATCATTTCTCATTTTCGTAACGGCATCTAGTCTTTTCGCATCAAATTCTGATAATATGCCAACTGTTTTGTCTTTGAGTTTATGAATAATCGGCGTTAGCGTTTCCTTTGCTGCCAACTCAATTCCATTAGACTTAGCCCTCGACTTTAAAGCCTCTTCTAAAGCAGCACCAATTAAGACGGCGCCAGCACGAAGATAATTTTTTTCACACAAATATTCGGCTTCGTCAAGGATCCCGTTAAATACAGTTGCGGAAATTGACAGATGATATTCTATTGCCAATCCAGCATTAAATTCGTCCCTTGCCGATTTTAGCACGCCTAGTGCGGCGCCAATATTCATTTTCTTTCCAGGGCCGCCATTTACCCATATTTCAAATTGAGATACAAATCTGTTCGTGGTTATAGATAACTTATCTAGGAGGTTTAGGCAACTAGTGGCCCATTGAGTAAAACCAACAATATCCATTATCATGCCGTCTTTATTACCCTGAAATTCTTGCCACAATCTTTCGCCTTCAATAATAAGACTGTCGAGCCTATCGTTAATAGTCGTTTTATTCATATTCCATGCTCATCATTAACGTGATTGGTTCTATTCATTTGACCACCCAACGCAGTGTTAACCTGTGTTTTGGGTGGCGCAAGCCTTGCGAATACAAGGGTCGTAACGCCCAAAAAAGTCGAGTTAAAAACTTTGTAAGGCAAATTCATTGTCACTCTTTCCAAGATTGCATTTGGAACAAAGAGTCTGAAGATTGTCGAGTTCTGTCTCTCCTCCGCGCGACCAAGGCACAACATGATCAACATGAAGTTCAACGCCTGGTTCTTTTGCTGGAGAACGACCGCATGCTTTACAGGTGAAATTGTCCCGACTTAAGACCGTAAAGCGAATCTTCAAATTTATGTTTCTCGATGTCCTTTTCAAAAAGATCTGTTTACTATCTTTCGGCGTGGCGCTACTACCTGGATCAGAAACAGCATCAACTTTCCTGGGCTGAGATTCATCTTCCGAACTTGGTGAATTCACATATTCAATAAAGGCAAGTAAAGCACTTCGCCAACCGCCGAAACGACGCGTAAATGTATCAAGAGAATATTTGGAAATTCCTTTTTTCATCTCAGTTGTCGTTGGTTGCTTTCCGAGCGAAATCCATATTCGCTCAATTTCACTGAAGAGCTCTATATCTTCAATTCTTCCAGTGTAACTTGTTGGGGAAAGCTGTGCCTTTTCAATGGCAGAAGACCAAGTCCCGAATCGTTCAACAATCGTTGGGAAAGCGTAACCGCCCATTTCTGAATATTGTGGAGATGTCACGGTTTCCGACGACAGCTTTTCAGCAACTCTTCGAATGTCATCAATCATTTCTTGATCTGAGATTCTCTTCATATCTTCAGTGGTTCTTACAGTTCGAAGCCCAGCCTTTTCAAGAACTGCAAGCCAAGAACCAAAATGGAAAGTAAAAGTGTTCTGAGAGTACTTGCCTAAGGTTTTATATAGCGAATATGAAAGGTACTTGTCACCGAGCATAGAAGCAACTTTAACAACGTCATTGAGGAGTTGTTCGTCGGTGACGCCTTGGCGATACTCGTTTAACTTAAATTCCATTGTTTCTTTTTTTCTGCGCCCGCAGGGTATGCTGAACGTTTAACGTTTTATGCAATGTGCGGCAAGTATAAGACGGTTCGAAATTCAGCGCAAGCGGAAATTTTTTGCCTTCATGCTCTCAACGGTGCCGCATGTAATTCGATACCAAGTGCTTTAACAACTTTCAATATGGTATCAAACCCCGGCATACGATCTCCTGAAAGAGCCTTGTAAAGGCTTTCCCGGGATAGTCCAGCTTCACGCGCGACGGCTGACATCCCTTTTGCCCGGGCTATATCACCCAGTGCTTTAGCTACGAAAGAGGCATCCCCGTTAGATTCTTCAATACAGGCCTCAAGATAGGCGGCCATTTCCTCAGGTGTTCTGAGATGTTCTGCTACATCGTATCGTAATGTTTTTGTTTTGCTCATAATATCTCCTACAGGTTGCGAGCCAGGGTCAACGCAGTTTTAATATCCGAAGTTTGTGAACCTTTATCTCCGCCGACAAGCAAAATAATGATTGCCCGTCCAACCTTTTTGAAATACACACGGTATCCAGGCCCATAGTCGATACGTAACTCGGATACACCGGCACCCACTGGCTTAACATCTCCACTATTACCTAGAGATAACCTTTCAATACGTGCCTGAATTCGAGCACGCGCTTTTATATCGCGCAATTCGTCAAGCCATATTGAAAAGAGTTCCGTTTTGCGAATTTCAAACATTGCTTAAAGTGTATCCTTTCGGCTACATGCTGTCAATGAGAATAAAGGACAATTTCCCGCAGAGGCGCTGGGGCGCAGAGGATGAAAGAAAATGAAATCGGAACATGGTGGTATGAATAACCTTGGAGAATATCTCCTCTGCGCCTCCGCGTCTCAGCGGGAGAAAGAATTGAGGACGCAAAGACGTGAAGACTCCGAGACTCAAAAGTAAGACCAAGGACAAGAAAGACCCTTTGAGTCTTAGAGTCTCATCGTCTCTGAGTCCTTTTTACAACACCCCTTAATTGATCTCAGCTGGCTTCATGTTCGGAATGAGCAGATGCATGATGACGAAGGCCACAAGATAGGCGCTCCCGGCGATGACAAAAAGCGTCCAGTAACTGCCCGTGGTCTGAAGGATATATCCGGCGGACTGCGAGAAGGCCAGTGCCGAAAGCGAACCGAACATGCCCCCGAGTCCAACAACTGAGGCGACTGCCTGTTTCGGGAAAAGATCGGAGACGAGGGTGAAGAGATTGGCGGCCCAACCTTGATGCGCGGATGCTGCGAGTCCTATCAGGCACGTGGCAACCCAGAGGTTCGAGGCCTGTGCGGCGAAGACCACCGGCACCACGGCAAGGGCACAGATGAGCAAGGCTGTCTTGCGACTCGCATTGACCGACCAGCCGCGTTTAATAAGCGAGCCTGACAACCAACCTCCGGCAATGCTGCCGACGGTGGTCATAGTGTAGATCACCACCAGCGGCGGACCGAGTGTCGCGAGATCGAGTCCGTATTGCTTGTGCAGAAACTTCGGCAACCAGTAGAGATAGAACCACCAGATCGGCGCGCTCAGGGACATCCCCACCACAAACGCCCAGGTCTGGCGAAAGCGCAATAAAGCAGTCCAAGAAATCTTCTGCTGGGCCGGCTCAGGCGGATCGCTCTGGATATGCTGCAACTCCTCTGGCGAGACATACACTGATTCGGCTGGCAACGCATAGAGCCAATACCAAAAGATCAGCCAGACAAAACCCGTCGCGCCCAGAACAATGAACGCCATCTGCCAGCCATAATGCAGTGTCAGCCAGGGAACCACGAGCGGTGCAAGAATGGCGCCGACATTGGAACCTGAATTAAAAACTCCCGTGGCCAGCGCACGTTCGCGCCGGGGGAACCACTCCGTCACAGCCTTGACTGCGGCGGGGAAGTTGCCTGCCTCTCCCAAACCTAGGGCAAACCGCGCGGCACCAAAACCCAAAACGCCACGGGCCAGCGCATGTGCCATGGCGGCCAAGCTCCATGCAAAGATGGAGAGCGCATAGCCGTGACGTGTCCCGATCCAATCGATTAATCTTCCAAAGCCTAACAGGCCGATGGCATACGCGGCCTGAAACGCCATGACAATGCGGGCATATTCCATCTCGCTCCAGCCCAAATCCTTTTCAAGTATCGGAGCCAGAAGCCCCAGCACCTGACGATCCATATAGTTGATCGTCGTCGCTGCGAAGATCAATCCGCATACTGTCCAGCGGAAACCCAGTGTTTTGTTATTGCTTTGCATTTAGCTTTGCTTAGACCTTGATTTTTTTGACAGGATTAACAGGATTAGAATTCAGGATCAAACAATCCTATAAATCCTGTCGAAAATAATTCTCCTCAGTGCTCTGCGCTTGTCCACCGTAGCCGTATCCGCGAAGGTGGATGCCTCTGTGATAAAGAGGCTGTTGTGCTACCTACTTCAGTTCCACAACCTTCTCTATAAGGGGTTCGGCAGTCGCGGTCTGCCAGACATCGGGGACTAGTTTGTCATCAGCCTCGGCTTTGGCAACGACAACGACCTCCAGCTCTTTGCCGACCATCTCAGCTGTGAGCGGGAAGTAATAGGTGGTGTTGCCGGAGCGTTTGCCAGCGTTATTCTCAAAGCCATTGCAAGGGAAGGAGGGCGCCCGATCCGGGGCTCCAATATATCCGCCGTCCTTTGTGCGCAAGGCCACGTATGCCCCCTCTGGACCATGTTTTCCATTCAAGGCGACACAGAGATAACCGCCCTTCACAAACTCATCCACCTGGATCGTTCCGGACCAGGCCTTGGTAAATTTCATGCCTGCATAGGCCCCGAAGAGGTTGGAGGCTCTCCAGGTCGCACGAGGCAGGGACTTCTCGCCAACATATGCATTCACCTCGGAAAGGACACAGCCAAACTTGGGAAACCGCACATAGCGGACCTTCATACCCTTGGGCAACCTGATCCAGCTCTTCTCCCCGTGAATATAGGGGATGGTTGTCCAGCTCTTCAAGTCCGCCGAGACTTCAGCCTTCGAGCCCCCCTCCCCTTCCAACAAATCACCTAAGGCGTATTGGTTGGGAGCAATCAGCTCAATGATCTCAGGAGCGATCACCGCTCCAAAATCTATGCGGAGGGGTGCATCCTCTGTCACACGACCATCACGGCCACGCCGGCCTTTCACATAATAGGTCGTCTCAGGATCACCGTCAAACAGGTAACGATCCCAGAGTCCGCGTCCGACAAAGGTACGCTGATTGAAGAAGGCATCGCGTGCTGCTTTGACTGCAGGGATCTTTGTCGGTCCGGAACGGACCTCGGAGCGCGCTTCCAGCGCATTGCTGTCCGCAGCAAAACAGGTCGCCTCATAAAGCGCCTCTGCATCCGCTGGCAGCTTTGCGGGAGAGAGGGTCGTGAGTTTGCGGTGCCAGGGGCTTTTCAGTTTTGCACCCTCGAAGGAGACTGCGACGGGTTCACACTTTGCAAAGTCCTTCAACGGCTTGCCATTGAGCATGGCTGTTGAAAATTTCCGGGAGCCAGGCTGAAGGGTCAGCGGTACTGACGTCCCGGGACGTCCCAGCAGACGGATAAGGACGGGCTTGTCAGGCATATCGCGAACCACTTCATAGTCACAGCCTGAAACACCAACCTCCTGGCACTTCGCTGTGGTGGCCAGCAAAAGGCAGGAGCGGAAGGCAGGAATGGTGACCACGCAGCTTTCGCCGGATTGATAGGTCCCTAGAATTTTTTCAGTAGGATGCAGCTGACGCACAGCCACCGGCTTTTCAGGTTCCAACCCCATCTCCCCGACGGGAAGCGTATAGGTCAGGGGCTCCCATGTCAGGTTACGCAGCGTCAACAGGCGGGTCTTCGCATCGCCTCGCGCCACGGCATTCGGCCCAAAAGTCGCGGGAGGGAGCGCAGTCGCGTTGATGAGAATATCGCGATAGCGACGTGCCAGATTAAAGATACGGGCGAATTTCGGATACTCGTCATCCCGCAGAAGCCAGGGATTCCCATAGACCTCAGGTGCCAGGATCAGATTACGGCCAAAGGCTTGCAGAATCATGTCGTCATCAAAGAAATCCACGCAGGAGGAGATGCAGACACCATGATCCTCATAGAGACGGCTGAAATCCTTCGTATTGCCACGGCTGATGGCTCCCGCACGGTTATGGGGCGCAGTTGTACTATTGGAAATATGGACATCAATGTAGGTCTCCTGTCCATCCCAGAGCTGGGTCGTCATGAGGGCGAGCCCCTCGGGTCCCAACGGCAGGCGATGATTGAGGGCGATCAGGTCCGGACTATGGACGCGTGATGCCTCCATCATGCGAATGAAGGCCCCCTCTTTTTCCGGACGCAAATTTCCGCAGACCTGGTCGAATTTGTAGAGCGCCCAGTTATAGTCCCGGCAGAGTCCAGCCATCATGTCAATACGGGCCTTTTCCTCTTCGGGCGTATCCCCAAAACCATCCGGACCGCCCCAGTGCCCGAGGCGCGTGCCCATATCGGCCGCCACCTTGACAACCTTGTCCAATCCGCGAGGGAACTGTTTCTTGAAGCGATCGGATTGGTTCAGGATGCCACTGAACCCCTTGCCGTCCACGAAACCCGCATCAAAGGCATAGATGTCCAGCGTCATACCATACTCATCATGGAGCCACTTGAAGAAGCCCAGATTCGCCAGCGTCTGCTCCTCAGTCGGACCTTCATTGGTGTTATTGATCCACGAGAAATACTGAGACTTTGCCGGCGTCGTCTGTTCAGCGCCCGCCTTTGGGTGTTTCTGGCTCTCCGTCGCAGCAAACAAGGATGTATTAAAAAGGAACGGGGTGAGCCAAACAAGGCGTGATAAAAATTGCAACTTTTTCTTAGCAGGTACCGTCATATTTCTCTCCACTTTTGAGGAGTATACTATTGCACATGTTAAGCGAAAAAGCAAGTCACCCAAGCTTATTTAATGCGAGAGAAATAGTGAAATGATGAAGGCTCTGCGTGATGAGTCTACTTCCGTTTGAGCACCAGAAGAGGTGCCTTCCAGTCGGCGCCACCCTTGACGTTGAAGCCGCCATTCTCAATCAGCAACACGTCTTCGCCGTTCATCTTTTTGGCTGTGATCCGGAGTGCCTGAGAGCTGTTCAGATCCATGAGGATGTCACCGGACCAGATAAGCTCCGGTGATTCTGTTTTACCACCCTCTTTGAAACTAATGGCGCTGAAGAGCTGGTTCCCCTTCTTACCCAGCGGTTTCATACTGGCCAAATCGTCAGCGTCCGTCACACAGCCAACAACCTTCCAGTCGCCCATGACCTTTTGGTTCGGTTTGAAGATGCCATCCTAACTGAACTTGCCAGCTGTGGCGCTCTTCTTCTGTCCGGCAAACTCAACGGTCACTTGCACCCCTGGCTTGCTCCAACCCCAGACTGGAACCTTCATCTCACGTTGTAAAACCGCGTTGTCGCAGAACGGCGAGCCCAGCTCAATCTCCATCTTAGGAGCAGTGACCGTCTTTGTTGCTTCCAGTTTCGCACTCTCGGCCTCTTCGTTCTCCTGCGCCCACAGAGGTGCGGGCGAGATCATCCATGTTGACACTATTGCGACGAACGCTACACGACTGAATCGACTCCGCTGCTTCTGCATGTCATTATCCTCTTTTATGCCTTAAGACATGCGGGCTACTCTGTCCATTCCTTCACGAAGCGTTGCCAGGCGGTCTGGCACTCCTTCTCATCACCGATCACCCCCCAGATTCGCGTCCAGTGGAAGGCTTGACCTGCCAGAGGAAGGTGACGTTCTGCTGACGTTCGTTTGACTAAGAGCGGGTCTGTCGCGAGCGGTGTACGGCGATGAAGCTCGTCCACGAGCTTCGCAAGGCGGGGACCGACAAACCAGGGAGTAATTGCATCCTTCCGATTACGATAGTTGCGAGGGGCCATATACTCAATAATGGGTTTGTCATCCGTGTTGACGGGATACTTGGCGAAGAGCTCCTTGGCTCCTGTGACATTGCCACAATAGAAGAAAAGGATCGTTCGGGAATCCAAGGGGAGCAGAAGGTTATCCATATCGCGGGCGGTTTTTCCCTCAACCGAAGTACGCCGATCCTCACGGCTGTCGAGCGAGCAGGCCGGCAAAGGGGAGTCATCCTTATGCCCTGCAAAAGCGATAACCTCATCCCCTGGCTGGAAGTTGTTACGCCACAGCGATACTTGGCCAAAGACCTCCAGCATAGTTCTGGCAATGGTGAAAAGCTCAGCCTCTGTCACTTGATAGAGCGGCAGCCACTGAAAAAAGACTCCTCCGGGTTCTAGGCGAGCCTTGACGCTCTCAAAGTGCTCCTTGCTATAGAGACTGCCTGCTCCCGAACGGAAGGGAACAAAGAGATCCGAGTTGATCACATTGAATGATTCACGGGTCGCCATCAAGGTGTGGCGGCCGTCCTCGGCCAGCACCTTGGCGCGCGGATCAGAGAAGAGTCCGCCTGTAAAGTCCATGCCCTCAACATTCGTCATGTATTTCTTTGAGGCCTCAATGACCTCTGGGACTAACTCACAGGCAACCACGCGCTTCACGTTGCTGAACCGTGAGTCCAGCGCGCCGCCAGCCGTGGTCCCTGTTCCCAGTCCTAAAAAGAAGATGCTCTCCGTGGAGGGATAGATCATGAGGGGCACATCGGATTGCATCCTTTGCTGCATGTAAGCCCCTGTCGAACCTAATCCATAATGGGAATTCACCTTGATGGAGAGTCCATACCGGTTGCGCGCCACGGCAACGGTACAGTCGCTACCCTCCCACGTCTCAAGGATCTCCTCGCGCGGACGCAACGGATCAATGCTGTTGACCGGAAGTCCCCTTGGATTCAGAACGGTGACGAGGAGAAGCAGCATGATTACACAGCCGGCCTTCAGCAGAATGCCACCCCTGTTCCACCCGACAGGGAAGAGCAGCGCCGCAACAAGGTAGAGTGCTGCCAGCACCTGCAAGGTCCCCCACATCCCAAAGCTCTTCAGAAAAAGAAAACCGCAAGCTAACGACCCCAGAATAGCGCCTGCTGTATTAATCGCGGCGAGATGACCCAGACTTTGGCCTGCAGAGTTCGCATGCCCCTCCTCCGCCTTCATCAGAAAGGGAAAGAGAATACCGAGAAGCAGTGCCGGAAGCGCAATGGCAAGGATGACCTTACCAAAAATCAGCCCGAGATAGTCGAGCCAAACCCCTTTAGAAACGATAATTTGCAGTGAGTTTGTCAGCCAGATAAAGACGAACGGCATTGCCACAACAGCGATGCCTCCCGCCAACATGACAAGGGCCAGGACCAAACGAGGAGCGAGCGAGAGACGTGCGAGCCTGGAGCTGATGAGGGCGCCACCGGCGAGTGCGACCAGGAGTACCACCAAGATTGCAGAAAACGTATAGACCGAGTTCTCCAGAACTTGCGCGAACATCCGCGTCCAGAGCACCTCCAACGCGAGGACCCCAAAGCCAGAGAGGAATCCGACGCCCAGGAGCATCCAGTGCCCCCTTGGTTGGACATTTTTGACAGCAGCTGATGCCTGAACTGGCTCCGGAATATCTGACGCAGCCTTTTGTGAAAGGGAAAAGGCCAAGAGCGCGACTGACATTGTGACGGAAACAGCCACACCACAGGTCCCATTAAATCCCAGCCAGAGTGGCAGACAGAACCCTGCCAAGCCAGCACCAACGGCTGCACCCAGCGTGTTAATGCCGTAGAGGAGCGCCGAGGTCTTGCCAAAGGCAGAGAGGTTCCGGATCGCATGCTGCCCCATGACCGGAATGGTCCCGCCCATAAAGAAAGCAGGCGGAAAGATCAACAATACGGCAAGGGCAAACTTGACAAGTAGCAAGAGTGGCTGCGAGTCCACACGCTGATAGAGCATGGGAAAAATCTGATAGAAGAGGTCCAGAATACCGAAATAGAGCAGTGCTGTGACAGCAATGCCCACCTCGAGCCAGACATAGAGACGAAGAGGATTTTTCAGTCGCGCTGAACGGCCGCCCCAGAACCAGCTGCCCACTGCAAGCCCCGCAAAGAAGGCCGCCAAGGTGACCGCAGCAGCCTGAGACGTGCTGCCGAAGAGCAGGCCCAGCTGTTTCATCCAGAGCACTTGATAGATGAGCCCTGCAAAGCCCGAGAGAAAGACTAAAATATAAACCATCCGGAGTCCTTCGCGTTAACTGCAAAAATTGCCTTATTGCGTTATTGCCTTATTGCGTTATTGATTAGACTTACTGACACTTCTTAGACTTCCAAACTTACTGACACTTCTCACTGCCCCGCACCTTGCAAGAAAACATACACCGTGCCATGGGTCGAAAGGACAGGCGAGATGAAGTTCATCAGTTCGCCATACGTCAGCCCGCCCGAGACATAGACCAACAACACGCTTGGCAAGGCGGATTTTCCGTCCTCTTTTCGCTTGCTGGCATCTTGCGAGAGATGCTTCTGCAACGCCTGTCCATCCGTAACCTTGACGGTCTGGGGTTTGAATGTCTGGCTCATGCCGTCCGCGCTGTAAATGGGCTCATTCCAGACCAACGACCCCGAAACCTTGCCGTTCGCGTTACCGAGATGAAGTTCCCACGGCTGACAAGGACGCCCCTCGGGCTTCAGCCACTCATTATTCGGGGCAAAAGCCCGATAATAAAGTTCAGCCCCTGTGGGTGGCTCGATCGCGACGACATCCATGGTCTCCATCATCGTCATCACCATGGCGACCTTACTGACAATAGCTAACAGGAGATCCTTCCCGAAGGCGAGATGAACAAAGGGCGTTCCCGACTCTTTTTTTAACCCGACCACCTGTTCAATCACAGACGGGATCTGGACCTCATCGCAGAGCACCTTCTCCTTTTCAGACAAGCGACAAACAACACCATTTGTCCCCTTTGAGGTGTAGATCAATAAATTTAAATTTTTAGCCTCCGGCTTTCCATCCGAGGGCGCAGGCGTCATGATGACTGTCTGCAGGGAGCCCCCCTGAGAAACCAGCTCAGGATTGACCACCTGCTGGCCATATACTTCGCCTTGGTTGATTCGCCTGGGGACATCCAGGACGGCCGTGGGTTCGCTATAGAGCGAGGCCACGGAACGAAGTTCATCATGATCTGCAACCAACTCCCCGGCTTGCTTGACCCCTGCGGGGATTCTGAGCGAACCCGAAAAGACAAACCCCTCCTCGGGCAAGGTCTTCTCTGTGGTCTTATCAAAGATCAGCCGTTCAATCGGATAGCTCTTTCCATCCTTTTCACGAACTGTCAACACGACCTTGTGCCCTCCCCGTGAGAGATGGGGCAACAGCGGATTCCGTGGCGCTCCAGATTTTAAGCCGATAAAGATTAAGGCGCGATGAATATCACTGGGTTTCGCATGCGCCCAAAGAAGAGCCTCATAGCCATGACTGCTCTCATGGCCGACCAAGAGAAACTCCGCCAGATCATTCGCTTTCAGCCCCGTGCTCTCAACCTGCACCTCAACCGTCTTCTCCTTGCGGTTCGCAATCAGCCCCGGTAGCACCAGCACATCCGCATTCCCCTTGTTCGTAGCCAGATTGACTTCATACAGCGCCTTCACCTCGTTTGTACGTGCAGGCTTAGGCCCATAATTGTCATCAGGCCCCTGGGCCCATCCCATCGTAGCAAGGAGTAACCCCACCCCAAAAATACCACTGCACTGTCGCATCATCTAAAAAACTCCTTGTCTATAGCTTGGCCAATTTCTCACGCACAAAGCCACGAAGCCACAAGGAAATTCAGGAAATTAAAAATATTTCTCTTCTTTGTGGCCTTGTGACTTTGTGCGATACAGTTATTCATTCGTGTGGTTCGCGATATTCGGATGCTAAAAAATTGCACGCCTCTTACGCGTAGCCGAACTCCCAGCCCTTCCGGGGTTCACGCTTCAGCATCGCATTGGCCTTGTCATTGTTCGTGAACTTGCCCGTACGGAAATCATACGAGAGCTTTTCGCGGACGCGTGTGGCGATATTGCCAATCAACATGATCTCCGTGAGACGCGCAGAGTAATCAAAGTCCGCTGACGAACGGCCTCCCGTACGGATCGCATCCAGAAAATCTTTTGTATGGCCGCCCTTAACGCGCGGAATCACGGGTTTCGGCTTGCCGACTTCCTTCATGAAAGTCTCCGGATACAGACGCGCACTGTTCATCCACCACCCCGAAACCGCCGTTCCCTTGGTGCCATAATAGGAGCTGGGATTCGAAGCAGTCTCAGCGATCAATTTCGGATCAACCGTGGAGGGCATCGACTTGATGGCATAGTCATTGTAGATGCCGGAGCTCCAGCGCATCACACAGGGAACCATATCGCCACGCTTAGGGAACGACCAGGAGACCCGGCACTCATGCGCCCAGTTGGTCGCGCTGGTCTCCTCGCCTTCACACATCACCTCGCACGTATCAGCCTCGTAGAGTTTCAGTGCCCAGACCGCCCCGTCGCCATTGTGGCAGAACCAGTCCCCGAGCAAGCCCGTGCCATAGTCCAGCCAGCCACGCCAAGAGCCCGGATGAATGCCGGTGCGGAACTCACGCTCCTTGACCAGTCCCTGCCAGAGATCCCAGTTGAGGCTCTCAGGTGCCTCAGTGGGCTGACCCGCATCACGGGAACCAAAGTCCATCTGATTGTAGGGAGGACGGATATGGGCCTCAAACACATCACCCAGCGCGCCCTGCCCGATCCACTCGCAGAGCATGCGAATCGGCTCGCCGGAGTGCCCCTGATGACCCATCTGGGTGACAACCTTTTTCGCCTTGGCCAATTCGCGCAACTTTCTCACTTCATACACATCATGGCAGAGTGGCTTCTCGCAATAAACATTCAGCCCAGCTTCCAGAGCACGGACCGTTGCAGGAAAGTGATGATGGTCAGGCGTTGCAATCCACACGGCATCGAGATTCTTCTGCTCGTCAAAAAGCTTCCGGTAATCGGTATAGAACTTTGCATCGGGCGCAGCCGTTTTAATCTTCTCAACCGATTTGGCGGCATGCTTCATGTCCACATCAGCGGCTGCCATAACCTGCTCCCCTAAGCCCACACCAACGCCCTTAGCTCCCATGCCCCCGATACCGATCAAGGCGAAACGGATCTTCTCATTAGCGGTGTACGTGAAAGCGGTCTTCGGCGAGCAGATTAAAAATGACGTAGCTGCTCCAGCCTTTAGAAAGTGGCGACGTGAAAACTGAATCTTAGTGTTCTTCATCTGCTTCTCCCCCTGTTTAGTTTTAATATCTTTTTATAATCGCATATTTCTCACTATTGGGCTACACAAAATTCAGACTAAGAGCTCGCTTTCTTTAGCTTCAACGTATGCTTTTTCGAGAGCCCGTCCACCATCATCGTGACGAGGGTGCTGCTCATACAGTAGTCGGGAACACCCAGGCACGCGCCGGAAACCGAATCGTAATGTTCGCTGATCCCGTTTTTGATCGCATTGGCAATCGTCTTATCGGAGATTTCAGCGGCCAATGTTTTATGTCCATAAGCAGAAAGACCACTGGCAATCTGATAGTTCGTGGAGGGCCAAACATCGCCACGCCAGAAACTTCCTGATTTCCAACGCGGATCCGTCCGCGCCACCGTAGGTACCGGCAAAGGCGTCTGCCACGCAGGCGTGGCCAACTCCTCGGCCATGCGCTTGGCCATCGCT
>CAYWNP010000010.1:24135-35576 GCA_964459675.1 uncultured Akkermansia sp.
AGGCGTCTGCCACGCAGGCGTGGCCAACTCCTCGGCCATGCGCTTGGCCATCGCTTCGGTCGGCACGCCAGCCGCTAGAGGAATCCAACTCCCGATGGTGGCACCGGGGATCTTCTCCAAGGTGTCGCGTTTCACCGTGAGGAAGGCCCCTGCCTTCTCGTCCCACATGTGGGCGCGCATCCCTGCGATCCCCTTCTCAATTCGCTTCTGGCGTCGAGCCACCATCTCATGATCGCCCACAATTTTAGCAAGACGCACAAGGCTCTTCTCGCCCATGATCAGGTAGGCCGTGTTCCCCGGCACACAGAGATCCGCATACCACGGACCCTCCTTCGGACCCTTGCGCGTCGGATGGGTCGTCATCTTCATCGTATCCATGTTGCACTCGTAGTCAAAGGTCTCCCACTTGGCATGCTGAAGCTTACCGGTGTAGGCACCGAGTGTGATCAGCCCGTTGCCCTGCAGGTCGCGTTCACGCCAATACCAGTCGTGAAAGCGCTCAAGCCGTGGAAGAGCCTGCCTGACAAGCTCCTTATCGCCGTTGCGGCCATAGACGCGCTCGATCCCCCAGGCCAGAATCGGAATCTGTGAGAACTGCCGCTGCTCCTGAGGCTCCGTCTTGATGGCCACAGTGATCATGTCCTGCGCATATTCCGGAGCCGTCTTATTCCAACGGTCCTGAAAGTCCCAGTAGTTCTGGAAGATCTCCCGGATAACAGGCTTCTTTTCCGGCAAGAGGCTCAAGAGGTCTACCACGAACATGGTATCCCAAATCCATTGGCCCTTGTAGTAGGGCCCGCCGGGAACGACCCACGTATGGAGCAACGGGGGCACTGGCGCCTGGATCTTTTCGAGGATGCATTTATCAAAGACACGCTGTGCCAAGGCCAACACCGCCGGGTCCTCTGATTCAAAGAGATCACGGATGTTAAACGATTTTGGACCACCAGCAGAAACACAACCCTGCAGCCAGGGCGCAAGTGCAATTCCGCTTCCCGCCAATGTCAAAAATTCACGTCTCTTCATGATTTAACTACTCCTTTATTCCTGGGAACGCGGACACTCCTGTCCGCCAACCCATCGCACCTACACAATCATTATCAAACCCCGATCGCCGTAACCAGGCGCTATCCCTGCTTGCTTTATCCCTGGGCTACTACTTTCTTTGGCGGACAGGAGTGTCCGCGTTCCCAGGAGTTTCACAGGGTATGAGCGATTTCTTTAAAAAGTTCACATCCAATTCCGTCTTGGGGTCAAAGGCGGGGGAGTCCACATACCGTAGCAGGCTGTAGAACATCTGCCGCACTTCAGGATGCTCGAGGCGCTCAGGCAATTCACTCGCGCAGACGAGCAGCTTACCCTTGCCGACCTTCGTCTCGAAGAGCAAGCCCAGCTTGTGATTCCGGGCAAAGTTGTCAATGACATGGATGATCGGACGGTAGTCCGCGGGCGTCTCATCGAGGATGATCGGGCGCGCAGGTTTGACGATCTGCCACCACTGCCAGTTGCTATGGAATTCCGTCGGGAAGGCTACCAGCGCCGGATGCTTCGGATCACAGATAAATCCCTGAGTACCCGGTGCAGGCTCCAGTCCTTGCTTGATCGCGCCCTGGGCGAACATCGGCCAGCACCAGAAATCGGTCGGGAAGGCGCCGCCGACGCTGTGCTTGAGTTCCTTGACAGGCGGGAAGAGGAGAACCTTTCCCCCGTCAGCCAATAGCTGCATCGTCGCAGCATCCAAGCGGTTGGTCACGAGCACAGACTTTGGCGCACGTGTCTCCACCGTCGGCGGATAGACCCAGAGGTCATACTGGTTTCCATACGGCGTACCGGCGATCTGCAAAACCAGTTTAACCTTCTGAGGGGTTTTGACTTTTTGCAATGACACTTTAACGGACCCAATCGTGCGCAAGCCACCCTCTTTGATCGTCCTCGGATCAAAGTCGCCGGAGGCAATCACCTGCGCATTGCCTTCATAGAGACCCCAACGGACACGTGCATTCTGAATATCTTTAGGCCCATAGTGAGCCACCTTAACCTCGGCCGTAAACGTCTCTTCCGATGTCCATGTATATTTGGACATCAGCAGCAGCGGCACAGTCTCGCTACAGAACTGGCGCCAGGTGTCAGGCGTCGTGATCCCCTTGTTCTCCATGAAAACGTTCAGCATACCTACCAGCGCCGTGCCCTGGCCTGGAAAGTCCATGATGTCGAGCCATTGGAAGCCGCCAAAGCCGGGCGTCCGCAGGGCCGCCTCCTTCTCTTCACGCTGGCAGATCGCGGCCAGCGCACCTGACGCCCGCATAAAATCGTGGGCGAGGTCAAGCATGTTGGCGTCCTTCAAGCGCTGCTGGAAGATCTCCAGGTTCCTCGCCTTAAGGACACCGGTGTATTTTGGAATCTCTCTAAAGTCAGGGGTGACCTCAAACTCGGCTGTCTCATGGGCGATTACGGATACGGGCGAATCCTTGATCGCATCAGAATAGTTCTTCAGCGTCGAAGGTGGCTGGCTATAGATATGGCCGCCTCCTGAAAAATCTCCGTGATACAACGCGCCGCGAACCGGCGCGTTCGTCGCCGTCTTGCACGTCACCCAGAAGTCATCGCCCTTGGCATAACTGGGAGCCCAGTGGTTGTTGCTGGATCCCTGGGCATAGAGATGCCTCGGATCACGCTTCTGGAAGCGTGCCACCAGCTCATACATCGCGGGGTTACGGCCGAGCTCATTACCCAACGTAAACATCACAAAGGAGGGATGATTGCCGAACTGTTTGAAGATCAGATCCGCCTCACGCACCGCATAGTCGTAAAGCGAGGCGCTTGGATCCGCGCCCGGGATCTCGATATAGTCGATGTTGCGCTTCTTGGCCTCCGTGCTCTCTGGCGCTTTAAAAGAGCTACGCTTGTTAGGCAACTCCGCCTGAAAATAGAACCCCAACTCATCCGCAGCCTCAAATGCCGCCTCCGGCGGACACCAGGAGTGGAAGCGCACGTGGTTGAGTCCCCAGTCTTTGAGAATGCCCAGCACCTTAAGCCACTCCGCCTTGTCCATGGGCGCATAACCAGTCAACGGATAGTTGGCGCAATCAAGGCGTCCGCGCAGGAAGGCGGTCCGGCCGTTGATGGTCAGACGCTGGCCATCGCGCTTAAAATCGCGCATGCCGAAGCTGACCGATTTTTGATCAGCAAAGGCGTTGTCGTTTGCCACCAGCTGAAGCGTCAGGCGCAGCATGGCTCTCTGAAACTCATCCCAGAGCGGCACCGAATCGCCTGGCGCATAAACACACTCAACGACCGTTTCGCGATTGGAAGAGAGGATGCCTACTGTCTCATTTTTAAAAGTGGCGGACTTCAGAACATTGTAACTCTGACAGCCAATCATCAGCTTTCCGGCGACTGCTTTTCCAGTGATATTGCCAATGACAACCCGGATGCGCGCTTGCTTCTTCGCAGCATCGGGATAGACTTGCACATCCGAGAGCCAGAGGGGATCTGTGGCACGCAACTCGATCTTTCCGATGATGCCGTTCCAGTTTGTCTGGGTCCGTTCATCCACGGCATGGGCCGGACCGACGGGCGGCAACTTGGCATTATCAACGAGGATCGTAAGCGTATGTTCCCCAGGCACGAGATCTGGAAGAACAAAAATCTGTGCCGCGCTGAGCGTGTCATCCGCACCGCAGAACGTCTGGTCCACCCAGACACGCGTATTCTTGGTCCGCTCCAGAAAGAGCGTGATACGCTTACCCTTCCACGACTCCGGGATTGTCACTTTGCGCTGATACCACGCAGGCCCCTTCCAAAACCAGACCCGTGAGAGACGATCCGTACACTTCTCATCCTTGAAGATTCCCTTTTGGTTCGTGTCCGTGGTGCCAGGAAGCTGAACCGTCTCCTCAAAGCGATTCGTAAACCACTGTTCCTTCACCCCTACATCGGTACCATCCAGGCGGAAGGACCAGGTGCCGGCCAGCGGAAGCGTCTTTTCCTGAGGAGTCTGGACTGCACCACCTGCAGTCGCCATGCCAATGACCAAGCTCACCATCAATCTAAACTTCATGCTTCTCTCCTTGTCCATAACTTCAAAAGAATTGCCTTATTGCCTCATTGCCTTATTGCCTTATTTTTTTATTCGCGCGGTTCGCGTCATTCGGATGCTAAAAAAGTTACGAGTCAGTTTATTGCCGCTCGGCGGGCGGCGAGCTTGCTTACTTCTTCTCGTAATCCCCGCCCGTTTTGCTCTTATTCACAGAGGCTTCCCATGCCTCGAGCGCCTTGCTCATCTTCGCGACAACATCCGGTTTCTCTCCAGCAATATCTTTTGTCTCGCCGAGATCTTGGGTCAAATCATAGAGGTGCTTCTCCTTGCCGTTCGCAACCAGTTTGTAGCGGTTATCCGACAATGCGGTCATCGCACCGCTCATGAAACCGATCGGGCTGGGCCGCTCGGTCATTTTTCCGTCTAGCAGCGGAAGCAGGCTGATGCCATCGAGAGGCAAGGGCTTGCCTTTTGGAATTGGAATACCAGCAGCTTCGAGAATCGTCGGATAAAAATCACTTGTCACCACGGGGATGGAGGTTTTTCCCGGCTTGATTCGCGCAGGCCATTCACAAATGCCGGGAACCCGGATGCCGCCCTCATCGATGCCGCCCTTACCGCCTTTCAAGGGGCTGTTGCCCTTCGGACGTCCATTGTCCGAGTTGAACCAGAGCATCGTATTTTCAGCAATGCCCCGTTCACGAAGTCCTTTTCTCAACGTTCCCATGGCGCGGTCCACGCCTGCGATTTCCCCCAACTCGGCATCCCCTCCAGCAGCTTTCAAATCAGACTGCAGGGGCTTAAGAGGCGAATGCGGACTGCCAAACCAGATGACCGCAAGGAACGGCTTACCAGAATCCTTGGTCTTCAACGTGTCGAGCCACTTCAGCGCTTCTGCTACAATCACATCAGAACCATCGCCCTGTGTGGCAACTGTTTCGCCGTTTCGGCTAAATTTTGTGTTCGTGTCAAAAAAGTTGGAGACCGAAAACCAAGTTTCAAAACCAAATGCGCCGGGATTCAAGGGATCCTCCTTGGCAATCGGCTTGCCCGCGCCACTCTGCCCGTTGAGATGCCACTTGCCGAAGTGACCGGTGTTGTAGCCTGCCTCACGAAGTGCGTGGGCGATGGTCTTCTCCTCCAGCTTTAACGGCTTGCCATAGAGCGTGACGCCGTAACGGTAAGGATGGCGCCCCGTCAGGCAGCTTCCGCGTGTTGGCGAACAGACTGGCGCCGCAGCATAAAACCGATCAAAGCGCATGCCCGCCGTGGCCATCTTGTCCAGCTCAACCGTCTTGAACGATCCCGCGACCAGCCGGCCCTTTTCGTTGTAACTCACATCCGTCCAGCCCTGGTCATCCGTCATGCAGAGGATGACATTCGGACGATCCTCCCTCGCACCTTGAGCGATCTCTGGAACTAAACCTGCAAACAGAGCCCCACTCAGAACAACAGTTCTCAAAAAAAAAGATGTGTTCATAAATCTCTTTTCTATAACTTCAGTTTTTTGCCCACGAAACACACGAAAACCACGAAAAAGTTTTTTGACAGGATGATCAGGATTAGAATTCAGAGCCAATAAATCCTAAAAATCCTGTCGAAACCAATTCTCCTCTGTGCTCTCTGTGCCTCTGTGAGAAAAGGCCCCCCCTCGCTTACTTCTGCCCAGGTTTTGCAGCCGGTTTAGCAACCGGCTTCGCGGGGGCCTTCTTGGGCGCGGGGGGAGCGACGCGCTCCATAACAAAGTAATTAGGATCCCAAGAGGTCTCATCCTCGATCTTCTCATTGGTCTGGGTGAATCCGCCCGCTTCGACCAAGAGGTACTCCTTGCCCTTGATGGTCTTTAACGCCATCTTCAGCGCTTCTTCGCTTCCACCGTTAATCAGCATGTTGCCCGACCAGACAAACCCCCTAGGGCCCCCGACCTTTCCAGCGTCTTGCAGATCCATCGAACCGATACCGAACTTTGGCGGAGGCTTCGGTGCTGCCGGAGGCGGAGGCTGTTTTCCTTTCAGCTTCGCAGCTTCCGCGGCCGCCTTTGCCTTTGCTTCGTCTGCAGCCTGCTTCTCAAGTTGAGCCTGATAAGCTTCAGCTGATTTGGCCATGGCAACCGTCTGCCATTTACCCATCAGATCATTGCTCGGGGTGAAGGTGCCGCTGTAAACATACTTATCCGAATCTTTCTTTGACCCCGACCATGCTGACGTCGTCTTCGGCATCTTTAGGACAGTATCACTCCCACCTGGAAGAGTTTTCATCCAACCTGTGACGGTGCTCTTGATGATCCGCTCCGCACTGTTCAGGTTCGCTCCTCCAGGAGCCATGTACGGGCTGGGGATCGCCTGGTACGTCTTCATAAAGACATCAAACGCCAGCTTCTGGACCTCTGGCTTTGCGGAGGCCGTCACTTTTGATACTTCACCAGCAGGCCACAGAATGGACATCGCCGTACTCCCCGCGATCATTTCCCCGAAAGCAGGCAGGATTTTTTTGTAGACGCGCTCATCAGCTGACACCTTCGCAAGAGGCCTCATGGCAGCCGCCTGGGTCCACCAGTCTTGCTTTTCGTTAAGATAAACTAGAAGACGATCGACAGTGGGGATTATCCTCTCGGGTGGACAGCGGCTGAGCGCTTCCATCGCACCACAGACGACCCAGCGCGATTCCTCAGGATTATTGATCATCTCCACAAGGACTTTCTGCATCTCTTCGGTTATCTTGTCGGCTGGTATAGGCGCCCCCTTGAACATTCCGGCCAGCGTCAGAACACCCACTTCGCGAGCTCTTGGATCCTTCGATTTCAAAAGAGGCATTATCAGATTTAACCGGCCGTTTCTGACTATTGAATTTGCGACTCCGGTGCGGATCCCATGATCAGGATGGTATGCATACATTAAAAGCGTTTCTTCTGTGACATTTGTTGCCATCACCCTGTCCGCAATCGGTCCGGAAGCATCGAACTTAATTGTTTCCTTGTTAATATCCTGCACCTTGCCCGGCATATACTCGCCGGGTTTAAGAGAGTAGAAAACATCGTCCGCAGCTGTTCCCCACGGCCTTTTCGGGAGCGTATGCGTCTTGCACCATTGCGTCTTCGGCGCTCCGAACATGCGGAGTTTCTTACGTGAAGCAGTAAAGGCGAGAGCAAAATAATTACCCCATTCCGGCTTGTCGTAGCTTCCGCCGTTGTCGGATAAGGCAAAGCTTCCGTCGAATCTACGCGAAAGCTCATAGAACCACTTGCGTTCATCCATGAATGAGCGGTACTGGACCGGCTTCTTCTCGGCAACTAACTGCATCCCGACCCCGTGCCAGATCTCACCGATACCACCACCCGTGTGCGCACGATTGAACCACGTGGTCGCGTAGAAGCTCTTCATCGCCGAATTGTCGCGCACAGCGGCATAGACGGAGCTCTCCCCCTCGGGAGCCAGCGAGGCCGCAGAGGACATGGCCATCGCAAGGCCTGCTGTCTTTCCATTGTCTCTGAAGCCACCTTCCGGAACTTGATTCCCGTAAGCGACATTGCCACGGCCGGCAAACCGGAAGAACTGGAACAACACGCGCTGAAGGAGGTGTTCATCCACTTCTGCGCCACACTCCTTTGCGAGCAGGAGGAAGTTCAAGGCATGGACACCCGCCGCGTTCATATGACCGCCGCCCATATAGCCGTAGTTCGGCGCACGGGAGCCGCGTCCCATCCAGCTTCCGTCATACATGCTGGCCTTGAGGGAGGCTGCCATCTTGTTAATAGCGGGGAGAACGCTCTGGTCGCCTGTCCGGAGATAATACTCGCACACGGATGTGCCCCAGAAGCCGATATACCAAGGATAATCATGCGACGGGATCTCAATCTTGAGCCAGCGCTTGTAGGTCTCGAGGTCCTTGTCTTCGCCAGTTGAAAGCAGGAATGGGCCACCTGACCAGTCCGGCTTCTCAAGCTTGGCAAGATGATCACCGAGGTTACGGACGATCTTTGCGGATTTTGGACAGTTCAGCGGCCACGTCGTGCTAAATGCACCCAGCACAGGAAGTTTAACAACAACGTCGCCCACATCCTTGATCTTAAGCTTCATCAATCCATCCGTGGCTTCTGCCTTTCCAAGCATCTGCGCCAACTGGACGCGCGGGTCTATATCCTTGAGGACCTCACCGTTGATACTCTCAATGATCTGTCCCTTCGCTAACTTGCCAGTCAATTCTGCGGGTGAACCCTTCTCCACGCCGGTGATGCGGATGGTAAAAGCCGGATCAATCAGTTCAAGACTTATACCTACAGGACCATACTGCCGGATGGCCCAGGTCTTCCCGGGTTCAGGAAACGGAATAAACACCGGCAGTTCTTTTTTATAATAAGAACTCAGGGGTATCGTACTGGGCGCTTGCTTCGCTGCCAGACTCTGTAATGTTGCACCCATCACCAATACTGCGCTCAGCGCAACTGTATTAAAAAAGTCTCGTCTATTCATTGTTTTAGTTCTCCCTTGTCGCCTCAACGGTCTTGACCAACTCCAGCATCGCCAATTCTTAAGAATGACTATAGTTTAATTCTAACAAAACCTTTTCTCGTTTGAAAGCGTGATCTGACTTGAGAGGCATCTCGCAGACGTTTTTATCACTTTGTCCATCCTAACAGTCGCTCGGCATTTTTGCGGCAGATCTTCTCCTCAACGTCTTTGGGAAGTTGCAGTTCGTCAATCAGATCAAACTCGGGGGCAGCTTTCTTGCCAAAGGACCACCAGCCGCTGTCCGTGCCAAAGAGTAATTTGTCTGCATGCTGAATAAAGAATTCCTTTGCGAGCTTCTTGTCACGTCCGATGACGCTCCGGCCAACCGTGCACGAAATGTCCGCGTAGAGATTCGGATAGGTTTTGAGTAAACGGTCGCAGGTGCCGTCCCCAAGACTCCGCCACCAGTCGCTATGGGCGATGAGGATGCAATTCGGATGTGCTTTCAGAACATTCTCCAGGTGTGGCAGTCCCTTCTCGTCCAGATTCTGCCCCTTGTCCATGTGGAACATCACCGGCAGGCCGACCTTCGCGCACGCCTCATAAAGCCTCATGTTTTTAGGATCATCGAACAGGAGTTTCGATCCATAGTGCTCGCCGAAAACAACGGCGCCGTCCTGCTTCTCCTGCGTGAGTATTTTGACAGCTTCCTCCACACTATTCACCTCTTCAGGGAAGATGACACAGGCACGGCCCATAGTGCCCTTGTATTTTGCGTAATTATCCAGCATCTGTTTGCGATCCGCCTCTGTTTTCGGACGGGACTGAGCCAGCGGATAATTGATGACGCGTTGCACGTTGTTGGACTTCATCCAGTCCGCAACCTTGTCCAACTCGCCAGCCTTGCAGGCATGAAAGTGGACATGCGCGTCAATAAACCGTCCAGACATTGAAGCAGCGGTTTCAGGGATGATGGCCGGCGCAGGTTGCACAGCCTTCCCCTCTTCTTTGCCAAGGCTTTTCAAGATCGCATCCGCGACCTGCTGAGCCATCAGCCCTGACCCTGCTCCGGAAAAATGGACATTGTCCTCGGCCTGAAATTCGCTCTGCCGAGGCTTCAGCACGGCATAGAGATCATTGATCTGCACCCCATGTTTCTGCATGACAGTCCAGGCCGCTTCCCGATATTGAAGCTCAAGCTCCGGAGTAATCACTACTTCCTTTTTAAATCGCTTGAGCATGGTGCCCTCAGCTTTTGGAGGGACAGGTGTGGTCGTCGCCCAGATCAGCTTGGCGCCTGTCTTCTTCATGCGGACCACCAACGTCTCAAGGCGTTGCGCATACATGGCAGGCGAGCGGTCATCCGACGCATACTGCCAGCCGTACATATCCCAGACGCCCCAATTAAAGTGGATGACGTCCCACTTGGTGTCCCCCAGCCACCCATCTATTTTGATCACGCCGACTGCTGTGGACTCCCCGTTATCGCTGCTCTTGGCTACGACAGCCTTACCTGCAAGAGCCTTGGCGACCAGCGGGTAGTATCCCCCCGAGATCGAATCGCCGATCAGCAAAACCAGTGGCAGATTATTCGTATTCGGCGGAATCACAGGCGGCTTCGCCGGCTTATCTTTCTCAAACGCAAACGCTGCTGTCGCGAACATCACAGCGGACACTGCGGCAAGACGCAGGCTGCGTGTCACAGAAACTGAACTGCTCATTTTCTTTTTCCTCTTTTTGATAAGCTGAATAATGTTTATCAACGAATTAAATGAGTGGACCGAATTGGAATTAGCTTAATTCGTTTAATTAGTTGAAAAAATGTTGAAGTTACAGGCAACTCACCGCAATTTGATTTCGTGGAGGCAAAGGCCGTAGCGACCGCCAGGAGGATTGAACTTGAGATCCACGCCGTTCCAGCCGGGACTGAAATTAGCGGAGTAGCAGAGCCAGAGTGTTTTGCCATCGGCGCTAATGAACTTGGAGGGGAAGTTCAGAAAATAAGCCTGCTCGCCGAAATCCTTCAGATAAACCGCCATCCGCCACGGACCCGTAATCGCGTCCGCCTCCAGGATGTACGAGTCCATCTTGGCCACAGTCGGCCAGCCGTCGGTCACGCACATCAGGTATTTCTTGAGACCAGGATTGTAAGTGACTGTCACGCAGCCCATGTGGTTGTTCCACTCCAGCAACGGCTTGATCTGTTTAAAGTCAGAGGTCCAAAGCGGTTTGCCAGCCGCATCATACCCCGCAAAGAACTCATACGCCTTGAGGTCATTGATGGTCTCAGGCGAGGGCGTGACGCGGGCGAGATAGACTTGATCGGCAGAAATCCAGCTCAAGTTGCCATGGGCAAACGTATTCGTGCACCCCGGACTCAGCTCAAACGGCGTACCTGGCTTGCCAGGCTTGATACACGGACGCGGTTTCGCATCGTTCTCCTCGGCTCCCATGCCAACAAGATACGCCTTGCCATCCGGCGAATGTTCCATGTTCTTGCCAAAGTCCACGAAATGCGGGGCGCCCATCTTCACCGGGCCGAGGTGTTTGGCCGGCTCGGGAAACAACGGCTGGCTGGATGACAGCGGCGAGTCTTGCCAAGTCTTGCCCAAGTCCCGCGAGATCTGGAATCCGGGCATCGGACCCAGGTTGGGCCAGTTCCACTTAAACCCTTCGTGCATAGGCCCAGCAGAGGGGCCGAGGCAGTAGGTGCCATAATACCAGATGCCGTTGTGCACGAGCGAGCCACAGGGGTATCGTCCACGGTACGGCTTTGCCCACGCCTCTTTGGGCGGGGATGTATTCTTGATGGTCAACTGAAGCGGATCCTCCCCGATCATCACTGCATGGCCCGTGGTGGCAGGGCGCTTGAGCTTGTCGCCTGAACCGGATTTCATTCCGTCCGTGGTACCATCGGTCCAAGGCGAATAGAGGTTGTTATCGCTGGCCCATGA
>CAYWNP010000011.1:0-34855 GCA_964459675.1 uncultured Akkermansia sp.
CCTCTCGGCATAAGAACCTGAATCTTACGTGTCTGCCAATTCCACCACGGGTGCACAAAAACAAGGTACGAATTTTTGCAAAAATACCCCTTCCCGTCAATAACCAACTTTGAAAAACCTCTTTTTTCTTTGCTTATTATCCATTCTCCCGCCTATTCCTAAAATTATTGGACTGCAGACGTGCATCTCCTTGAATCACTCCTTCAAGTCTGTTATACTAAAAACTTTATTTTTCAGAGCAAATAGGGATTAATTATGCACCTTTATCGTACACACACCTGTAGTCAACTCTCCAAGAAGGATGCTGGCTCAACGGTCAAACTTTCAGGCTGGATGTTTCGCGTGCGCGACCATGGTGGCATTCTCTTCATCGACTTGCGTGATCATTATGGCATCACCCAGGTGGTGATCCATCCGAGCCGCTCTTTTTTTGACGCCCTGAGCAAGGCGAAGCTGGAGACCGTCATTACGGTTACAGGCGAGGTCACGCTCCGTGAAGCAGCCCAGATCAATCCCGACATTCCCACGGGGGAAGTTGAACTGGTCGCCAACGAGTGCCTCATCGAGGCCTCCTCCGAGCAGACCCCCATTTATCTTCCAGGTAATGAAGATGGCGCTGAAGATGTCCGTCTGAAATATCGCTTCCTGGATCTGCGCCGCGAGCGCATCCACAACAACATCGTCTTTCGCTCCAAGATCATCTCCTTCCTGCGCAAGGCCATGGAAGCTCATGGCTTCAACGAATACCAGACCCCGATCCTGACCTGCAGCTCACCGGAAGGCGCACGCGATTATCTCGTGCCCAGCCGCGTCCACCATGGTAAGTTCTACGCCCTGCCCCAGGCCCCGCAGCTCTTCAAGCAGTTGCTGATGGTCTCGGGCTTTGACCGCTACTTCCAGATCGCTCCCTGCTTCCGCGATGAGGATGCGCGTGCGGACCGGTCTCCCGGCGAATTCTATCAACTCGATATGGAGATGTCCTTTGTCACGCAAGATGATATTTTTGCTGTGGTCGAAGATGTCATCTCCAAAACCTTCGCGCAATTCTCGAAGAAGTCTGTTGATGCAACACCCTGGATCCGCATCCCCTACCGCGAATCCATGCTCAAGTATGGCAGTGACAAGCCTGACCTCCGCATTCCGATCGAAATGTTTGATTGTTCGGATGTCTTTGCGAAGTCCGGCTTCAACGCCTTCGCCGCAGCCGTCAAAGGCGGAGCCGTTGTCCGTGCCATTCCCGTGAAGAATATCAAGGATAAGACCCGTAGCTTCTTCGACAAGCTCGTCGAGCATGCCAAGTCGCTCGGCTCCAAAGGCCTGGCCTATCTCGTCTGGGATGGCGAGACCATCAAGGGTCCGATCCAGAAGTTTTTGACCCCTGAAGAACTGGCGACCTTGACCAAGATGGGCAACGTGGTCGACGGCGATGTGCTCTTCTTCGTCTGCGAAGAGGCTGACAAGGCAGCCAAGATCGCGGGTGACCTCCGTGTCAAGCTGGGACGCGATCTGGAACTGATTGACAAGAACGTCTTCAAGTTCTGCTGGATCGTCGACTTCCCGATGTTTGAAAAGGATCCCGAAACTGGCGCGATCGGCTTCTCGCACAACCCCTTCTCCATGCCCCAAGGCGGCATGGATGCGCTCTGCAATAAGAATCCTCTCGATATCCATGCCTTCCAATACGACGTCGTCTGCAACGGCATCGAACTCTCCAGCGGAGCGATCCGTAACCACCTCCCCGAAATCATGTACAAGGCGTTTGAAATCGCCGGGTATGGTCCGGAAGTCGTGGAACAGAAGTTCGGCTGCCTGCTGAACGCCTTCAAGTTCGGCGCACCTCCTCACGGGGGTATCGCCCCGGGCGTCGACCGCATGGTCATGCTCCTGGCTGGCGAGGACAACATCCGTGAGGTCATTGCCTTCCCGATGAACCAGAAGGCACAGGATCTCATGATGAATGCACCCTCTGACGTGACCGAGAAGCAACTCCGCGAACTCCATATCAAGATCCGTGGTAAGGATGTCATCGCGGCTGATACTGCTGCCGCTCAGGCCTAATCGGTTACGAGCCGAGCGCTATTTGCCATTGTTTAATGGCTTCGACGGGGCAGACGAGCATGAGGATATTTAGCGTCAGGTTGTCGCGATAAAGGATCGCCATGGCGATCTCCGTGACCGCGAAGAAGAACAGGGAAAGTCGTAATCCCAGATACCGTGCGATGATAAAACCTGCGGCGCAACACCCCGCATCCGAGAGGGAGTTCACAATCGAATCGCCTGTATATCCCAGCGCAGCCGTGGCGTCCCGATAGCGATTGATGATAAAGGTGGAGTTCTCCAGGATCTCCCAGAAAACCTCCATCGCCACGGAAATGACAAACGCCCAGACTACAGAAACCTTCCGCATCACCAGCCAGATCACGCCGCAGAAGAGTACGCCATGCAGGACGTGCGAGAAAGTGTAAGGGTCAAACACATGCTGCGAATTGTGTGAACTCCATGTATCCCCCACCCAAACTGCCCCTCCGCCGCATGCGCACCACCAGACACGTCCCTGAAACCGAAGCACGATGATCTGCACCACCACCAGCAGCGCAAGGACCGCCAGCACATAACCAGCCGTCGTGTATCGCGTTTTTGAAGAACCTGATTGGTCCAAAAAATCATTCATGTTTCATACTTTACCATTCTTCTCGCGCGTATTCAATGCTGACGGTGCACGCCCCTCCCATTGCCCTACCGGGATGTTTCTGATAGAATAAACCTTATAAAGGAAGTGACATCATGCGCGCATTTAAATTGTTCAACGGACCAACTCTACTCGTAATGACTCTTTTGACAGGAGGAACGACCATGGCTACTGAATCCATCTACCCCCGCACGCCCGTTGGAACCATCGAGATCAAGACATTGCCTGCACGCACATGCCTTGTCGCCTCTGCGTCAGGCGACGCCTTTGATGACCGGGGTTCTGCCTTTATGAAACTCTTTGGCTACATTAAAAAAGAGGAGATTGCCATGAGCATTCCTGTCGCGGCCTCCCCGACCATAAACGAAATGGTATTTTATGTCGGGACCAATAGTGCAAGCCGCGCATTGCCCTCCACCAATGAAGTCACCGTGCAAACCCTCGCACCGCTCACCGTGGCAAGCATCGGGCTCGGTGGCAGTTACACGCGCAAGAACTACGAAGATGGCCTGACAAAGCTGAACACCTGGCTGGCCAAGCAGAAGGAGTGGCAAACCAACGCCGCACCTTATGTGGTCTACTGGAACTCCCCCTTCACCCTCTGGTTCGTACGCAAGTCGGAAATCCACATCCCCGTAACACCGGTCACCAACGCTATCCCGGCCTTCTACACCTTCCCTGTGGAGACCGTCGAGGGAACCACGACCAATCTGGAGCCCTACAAAGGAAAGACCGTCCTAGTCATCAACGTGGCCAGCAAATGCGGCTTCACCCCGCAATATGAAGGACTTCAGAAGTTATACGAGACCTATCAGAAGCGTGGCCTAGTCCTGCTGGGCTTCCCCTGCAACGACTTTTTGGGCCAAGAGCCAGGCACGTACGAGGAGATCCGGCAGTTCTGCACCTTGACCTATGGCGTCACCTTCCCGATCTTCGGCAAGATCCACGTCAAGGGTAAGGAACAGCATCCCCTCTATGGCTGGCTGACCGACAAGACCCTCCATCCCGAATCTGGCGGCGAGGTCTCCTGGAACTTCAATAAGTTCCTGATTGACCGCAACGGCAAACTCATCGCCCGCTTCGGCTCACGCACCAAACCCGACGACCCTGAACTGATCAAGACGATCGAAAAAGAGCTGACGGAGTAGAGGCAGAAGAATTGCCTTATTGCCTTATTGCGTGATTGCCTTATTTATATCAGCCAATCCTTGAAATCCTGTTCATCCTGTCAAAAGCTTATTCAACCCCATATCGAATCGATTGCTCACGAACCACCAAGTCGCGCTCACGTTCAATCTCTCGGCGCAGTTCTTCTTCTGTTGGCAACACCAGTCGATACTGGGAGGCGAAGAGTTGGCTACTCTCATTGAGCACAGAGTATTTGACGACGGTTTCGTCTTTATCCGTGCAGAGGATTAAGCCAATGGTGGGATTGTCTCCTGGATTCTTGCGCTGGTCTTCATAGAGGCGCACATACATGTCCATCTGCCCGATGTCCTGATGTGTGAGTTCACCGGCCTTGAGATCGATTAACACGAAGCACTTGAGAAGGTAGTTGTAGAAAACGAGATCAATAAAGCAGTCCTTGGTCTCCGTGGAGATGCGCTGTTGCCGTGCCACGAATGCAAAACCTTTTCCCAATTCCAACAGGAAGGACTGGAGTTTGTCAATAATCGCCTGCTCCAGCTCAGACTCACGAAACGCATGAGGATCGGGGATGCCCAGAAACTCCAGCACATACGGATCTTTGATAAAATCCTCCGGTGCCGCTGCCAATGCTGCAGTCTTTTGCTTGGCCTCGTGCTCGACCGCCCCTCGCTTGCCGCGACTCATCAACAGCCGTTCATAATAGAGTGATCCGATCTGACGCTCCAAGGCGCGGGTGCTCCAGTTCTGCTCAGCCGCCTCATTCATATACCAAGTCCGCGCCTCGGGCTTTTCCACTCGCAACAAGAGCCGATAGTGCGTCCAGGAAAGCTCGGAACGGAGCAAAGAATATTCGTCGCAACTACTTGAATTTGTTTGTGTTATAAATTTTCCACGCAGTGCGTGGAAAATTGGATAACAAAGGAAGAATAGGCGCATTGAAAAAAGATTGGTCTTCCCATATCCCTTGCCAAACTCCTCGCTCAAACGGCTAGACAATCCGACCATCAATCGCTCACCGTAACGCGCCTTACCTTTGTTTAACTGTTCTTCTTCAACAATCATCCGTCCGATGTTCCAATACGCTTCAACCATCAAGAAATTCGAAGCTCGATAGGCTTTGGAACGGGCTGTCCTCAGAATATCGGCGATCTCTTGATAGAATCCTTGTCGCACAGAATCTTTAACGACCGCTATGTCATAAAGTTTACGAGACGTACTGGAAGGTCTGTTCTCTGCAACCTTATTACGCTTTTTCGTCTTCACGTAAGCCTTCTTTTGTTTTACTTTAGTCATTTTTAAAGAATCTTTTCTAACTGTGCGTAGGAGCTTTGGCGGACGGCGTCGAAGAGATTGTTGCCGTGCGCATCAATGCCGACAACGGCTTCGAGATTTTTGACATCGAAGACCCAGACAGCCTCGGCCGCTCCAAACTCTTCCAACAGGTAGACCGTCTCGACGCGCTGGATACATTGGGCCAAGAGCGCGGCTGCACCGCCCGTGGTTTGCAGATAGACACAGCCATATTTCTGACAGGCTTTGGAGGTCTCCGGTCCCATACCCCCCTTGCCCATAATCAGGCGCACCCCCTGCTCCGCAATAATCTTGGCCATGTAGGGCTCTTCACGCATAGAGGTCGTCGGGCCGGCGGCGCCCACGTGCCATGAGCCGTCCTCACGCTGGGTGATGACTGGGCCACAATGGTAGATGGCGCCATCTTTCAAGGAGACCGGGGAGGGATGATTCTCGGCAAGGTATTTATGAAACCGGTCTCTGCCCGTAAAGAGGCGTCCGTTGAGCGAGACGCGCTGGCCCGCCTTCAAGGAGCGGACCACCTGTTCGGAAAAGGGATAGTGAAGCTCTAGTACCGTTTCATTCATAATGTAAGAAAGTAGCGGATTCTTAAGGATTAGTCAAAACCTTAAACAGAAGTATTGCACTCTCCCCCGTCATCATGCATAATAAAAACATCAATATTCCAGTGGAGTTACAGGTTGGTTATGGTTATTCATAGTGATCCTATTTTATTGTTTAAGTCGCCCTGTTTATGGTCGGCATTTATAGGCTGGTGCCTTGCACAAGCGATCAAGATGTTTTTTGGCTTTTTAAAGACACGCCAATTCGACTTTCGCTATTTTCTCAGTACAGGCGGCATGCCAAGTGCCCATTCTTGCTCGGTCAGCGCGCTCTTCACCTCTATCGGCATGACGAATGGCTTTGATGCCCCTATTACCGTCCTCGCCCTGCTCTTTGCCGCAGTCACCATGTTTGACGCCGCCAGCGTACGTCGAGCCGCCGGCCATCAGGCGATTGTGCTGAACCAGATGATCCAAGAACTCTTCAAGGAACGACGCCTTAGTCAGATGCACCATCTCAAAGAACTGCTCGGGCATACACGTAAAGAGGTCTTTGCAGGGATGCTCCTCGGTATTGTTGTCGCAATTCTTGTTGTCCACTATTGGTAACCCCCGCGCAGCCCTATTATGATGATCTATCTTCAGCTTATTGCCCATCTCTTACTTGTACTCCTCTGGCTGAGAATCTGGGTGAAGCCTGCCAACGAATTCTACTTTAACCCCTTCCTCTCCGGGACGACACGCTTTATCGACACGATCCTGAATTTCGTGCGCCCTGTCCTCATGCTCCCAGAGCAGGGAGCCGCCTTCGTCCTGCTGGCCTTCTTCTGTATCTTTAAAACACTCTTCTTTATACGCTTTGGCGATGGCGTTACACTCTCTTTCGGCACCCTCTTCTCCTTTGCCCCAGCTCCTCAAAATGACGCCTTTCCCCTACAGGTTCTCTACGGAACTCTGCAATTCGCGCTCTTCCTTGTCCGGCTCTGGACCCTCTACTTCTTTGTCACCCTCATCTCAGCGCCTAAACGCCTCACGCGCGCGGGAGAGGCTTTCGCCTTCTTTACACGCCCCTTCTCTCTCCTCCCCTTCGCCATCCAACCCTTTATCCTGGTCGGACTTCATTTCTGCCTGACGATCACGATCCTCAACCTCGGCTTCATTCCCTCCACCCTAACCGTGCTCATCCAGAATCCGCAGGCGAACGCAGCAGATCTTTTCCAGATGGGAAATCCTTTCCTCCTGTTACTCAAGACGGGATGGCTCTCCCTGATGTCCTTTGGTGATGGACTGATGTGGGTGAACAATGCGTTGTTGCTTTGCCTTCTCGGGAGCTTCATCTCCATGCTGTTTGGCCTAAAGACGATTATGTTGATCTGCACGGAGGGGATAGAGGTCTTTCTGGGCCGCTTCTCGCGTCGCCAGCCAGCCACGGGTGGCGTGGACTTCACACCAATCATCTTCTACTTCATCGTGTATACCCTCTACTCCATGATCCAGATGGGACTCTACAATCTGATCGCCAACCCCTTGATCAAATGAGCTGGCTTCTCCCCACGGCACAAGGTGTGATCCTCACACTCAAAGTCACGCCACGCGCGAAGCGGACCGAGGTCTCCGGCTTTGATCCGGACTGGATTCGCCTGCGCATCCAGGCGCCGCCTGTGGACGGCAAAGCGAATGAGGCCATCATCGCCTTCTTTTCAGAGTCTTTGAAGATCCATCGCCGCGCGGTCGAGATCGCGACCGGCGACACCAGCCGCCTGAAGCGCATCAAGCTGCAAGGCGTGACGGAGGATGCAGTACGCTCGTGGGCGGCGGGGGTGGTGTAGGGAGCAGTGGCAGTTGGCAGTAGCAGTTGGCAGTTAATCTAACGGCAACAAACGAGGAATAACATTTCCCCGCAGAGACGCTAAGGCGCAGAGTTTTTAGCCACAGATGAACACAGATCAACACAGATACTCTTTGACAAAATTACCAGTATTATTGTTTAGAATCTAATACTTGCAATCCTGTTCATCCTGTCAAAAAAACACCACTACCGTCAACTGCTACCCTGGCCGCCGTAGCCTTGGCGAAGGAGGTTGCCTACTGCTACTACAGCGTCTGTTCGCGGAGGCGCTGGGCGACCTTGCGGAGACGTGCGCAGGTGCGCTCACGACCCAGCAGGGCCAGCAGCTCGAAGAGTCCGGGACCTTCGGTCAGACCCGTTGTCGCCATGCGCACGGGATGGACGATGGCGCCCATGCCAGTACCTTTGGCTTCGCCCATGGCCGAGACTTTGTCATGCGTGGACTGGACATCAAAGACGGGCAGCGCAGTAAAGGCATCTGCGACCTCTTCAAGCAGGGCGGGAACCCCCTCAACTTTCAGGCGCTTCTCGACACCCTTGGGATCAAAGGCATAATCCTCTGTGAAAAAATAGGTGCAGGTGGCAGGAATCTCCGAATAAAATTTCGTGCGGATCTGCATCTGGTCCATGATGCCGTTCAGATCGACGCCCTCTGTGGAGAGTCCTGCACTTGTCACGCGTGTGACAAACTCCTTGGAATAGATTTCGCGTGGCGTGTTGCGAATATATTCGCCATTCATCCAGAGGAGCTTCTTCATGTCGAAGCGCGCGGCGCTCGACTTGCAACGATCCAGCGTGAAGAGCTGGATCATCTCCTCGCGCGTCAGCACTTCGCGGTCATCGCCCGGCGCCCAGCCGAGCAACACGAGGAAGTTGAAGAGCGCCTGCGGCAGATAGCCCTGCTCTTTGAATTCGCCGACAAAGGCAGCGCCGTCGCGCTTGGAATAGGGCTTGCCCTGATTATTGACAATCATCGGCAGATGCGCATACTCTGGAATCGGTGCGCCCATGGCCTTGAAGAGTTCAATATGCTTAAAGGTGTTCTCCACATGATCATCACCACGAATCACATGCGTGATCTTCATATCCACATCATCCACGACATTGGCCAGATGGAAGACTGGCGTGCCATCGGAACGCACGATCACAAAGTCCTGGGTATCTTCAGCCTGCTTCTTCAGATGTCCCTTCACAAGGTCCGTATACTCCACCTTGCCCTGCTTCGGCATCCGGAAGATGACGCACTCGCCGCCGCCTCCCTTGTTGTCGCGATACGCCAAGCCGCGAGCGACCAGATCCTCGGCAACCGCGATATGACGCGCAGTCTGGTGACTCTGATAAACTTCAGGCTCATCGTAGTCCAGTCCGAGCCACTCCATGCAGGCCAGCAAGGTCTGAATCGCCTCCTTCGTGGAGCGTTCGCGGTCGGTATCCTCGACACGCAGCAAAAACTTACCGCCGGCATGACGGGCAAAGAGCCAGTTGAAGATGGCGGCACGGATGTTGCCGATATGAACATTGCCAGTGGGACTCGGAGCAAAACGAACACGAACGGACATGAAGAATTCCTCGTTAGGTGGTAAAATTAAAGTGATAGTATACGCTACTTTTGGCGTCCAGACAAGTCGTAGGTTAGACTTGGGGTCTAACCTTGTCGAATACGTCAATTGACAAACTAAGTTAGCCCTTTCCTGATCCAGGGGGGCTAACTTAGTTTGTCAATTGACGCAAAAAATGTTTCAACTGTTGACTTGCTTGCTTAAAGTGAAAATGGGATAATAAACACATGAAAGCAACTTTTACATATTGGAAAGAATCAGATGGTCGTTACCTGGGTTATCTCAACGACTACCCTGATCATTGGACGCAAGGTGAAACACTCGAAGACTTGAAGGAGCACCTGCATGATCTCATTGAAGTTTTCGGTGCCGAAGAGATTCCCGGTATTCGCAAGGTAGGGGAATTGGTGTACGCATGAAGCGGCTCGATCTCGTAAGACGTCTGGAAGAAGAGGGGTGTGTTTTGCTCCGACATGGAAGCCGACATGATATTTACCACAACCCCCTGACAGGTCACTCTGAGCCTCTCCCGAGGCATCGTGAAATTAATGAGATGCTCGCCAAACGCATCCTCTCTCGACTGAGCGCAGCACGAAATGATTAAGTGCGAACAATTCGGTGGAGGCGACGGAATACCGCCGCCTCACCGCAGACGTTGGCGAGAAGAGAGAATGAAATGATTGAAGATCTGGAGAGACTTCTAATACGTCTGGACGAAGCCAAATTAAAGGAATTGCTTTCATTGTGGTCGTGGCGGCTGGATCGTCCCTTCACACCCTTGGTTTTATCCGTGTTCGGGGATTGGTTTCTCCGTAACGAGACTGGCATTGTTTACTTGTTGGATCTTGTGTCAGGGGAGTTGAGGGAGATCGCCACTTCCGAAGAGGAATTCTGGATGTTCCTTGATGATGAGGCGAACCGGAAAGAATGGCTCATGTCTCATGTAGTCACGGTTCTGGAGAAAGCCGGGGTCTCCCGTTCCGCATCTGAATGTTTTGCTTTTAGGACCCCACCGATGCTTGGAGGCCAGCTCTCCGTGGAAAACATTGTCCCTTGGGATCTGGCTGCATATGAATCGGGCACCAGTAAGGTCCACAGGCAGGCATCTGGTTTGCCTCCTGGAACAGAGGTGATTGCAAGAAGAGAATAAGGAAACCGCCAACCATGCGCCTTCGGCTCAGGGTGTTGGAGGTCGCTAACGTTAGGCAAGAGAAGAGATGATGATAACTGAATTGTCAAAAGGTGATTTTCAGGCAACATTCGTAGAGCCAATGCGGCGACTTGGTGCTGAAGAATCATACCGACCAGTACCACTCGGCGATTATGTCGAGGAGTGCATTCACCATTTAGCTCTCCCGACGACCAGGATGGAGATCGAGATACACCATGTATACGTTTCAGGAGATGAGAAACACTCGCACGTTTTATTGCACTACGGGAAGAATAATGAGTATCTCGTTGTTGTTGTGGAGCATCCTTCTGACATTATCAAAGGATACCACCTACTTAATCTGAATAAAGAATACGGAGCGGAGACATAGGCCGAACAATGCGACACATCGAACCCCCATTCGCCTTCGTCTCTGGGGGCCGATGGTCGCTGGCGTTAATATGATAAATGAGTTTCCAACATTTGAAGACGCCGTCGCGCAGTTTCAGCATTTCGTCAGGGAACAAGGACTGCCGGACATTCTATATTGGATGTTTCGCGAGGATCTCTGGCGTCGGAGTGCGCAGAGTGTCTTTGTTCGAATGCCACCTCACGCAAAGAGCTTAGAACTGGCACGATCGGTGTTTGACGAGGGCCGGGCCAAGGGTCTCGTCGAGATCACAGCTGTTGCGCGGGTCGGCGGTGGTCTGGCGACAACCGTGTGGTATCCGAAGCGCGCCGAAGAAGAAGTGCAGGGCTGGGACCACGGCTTGAAACTCAGGATTGCTCAGCCACTTCCGGTTGCACTCGGAATCCCTTCATCACTCTGGATGGCCGTGGAATGGATCCCAGGTTATAAGAGATATCAAGCCCGCGAATGTTTTATCGGAACTAGAGCGTGACAGAGGGACAGAGAACGCTCATCCGCGCTCAATGCGCAGATGCTGCTTGAGGTGGAGCGAGGCGCCGGTGACAATGACCTTCTCTTCGGGTCTGCGCAGGTCGAGCGGTTCGCCGCTCCAGACCATCATGCCGCGGGGAATGGCTCTGCTGTAGAGCTGTTCCAGCGTATCTGCAAAGCGCTCCTGTCCGCGCCAGAAGGGAAGCGGGCCTAAGCGTTGCAGAAGTGGCGCGATAATGCCCGGGGGCGGCAGAAGGCCAAAATCAGTGAAGGGCGTATGCTTGGTCCCATAGAAGGCCTCAGGGAGCACACAGGCTTCGTCTTTATTCTTTTTCGCTTTAGCCTTCGCGCTCTTTTTTAATGCTTTTGTCTCTGGCGTCTTTGCAACAGCCGCTTTGAGTGAATCACTTGCGAGCGTGGGATCAGAGGCCTCGGCACCGAGGAGATCAGCTCGGGAGAGTCCGCGCAAGGCGAGGAGCAACAAGGGATTCCTGCTGATCGTCTCGCCCAGTAGGCAATAGACTGCTGCGAGATGCTTGCAGGGATTGGCCCAGTCTGGGCAACTGCATTTACTTTGAATATCGTTTGAGCGACGCGGAAAGAGTGGCGCGGAGGCCTGTTCAAAGAAGCTCTCCACCTCATGCGGAAGTTCACCTGCGAGGAGACGGGCAGTCAACATGGGACGGCTCTTCATGGCCAAGCAGATTTTTGGCTTCTGGCTCTCGGTCAAGGCGGCAAAGCGTATCTCGCAGCGATAAGGTTCCGCCGTAGCGCCTTGCACTTCAGCGGAGACGAGTCCGGGTGTGATCTGGAGATCCGAGACTTGGCCACTGATCGCGTAGTGGCGTCCGCGTCCTAAGCGCGCGCCCATGCGAAAACCTTCGAGCACATCTGTCCAACGCCGGCTCCACCAGACACGGAAGGGCCCTGCATGCGCGGTTTGCGCACGAATACCACCTCGCAGCGTCAACGGCGTGCGTAATTTATAAGACTTCTTTTTCATGAGATGCACCGCCACTGATGGTCGCCATCCGTCTGGCAGGGTGGCGTGTCGCACGTACAGACCTCTTGAGCAACGGCACAGCGCGGCGAGAAGGCACAGCCTGGAGGCAGCGCATCCGGCGAAGGGACCGTGCCCGGGATGTCGCAGAGATGCGCGCCGTGCGGCGCATCAAGCCGGGGGACTGCGGCGAGGAGTCCGCGCGTGTAGGGATGGCGCGGATTCGACAGCACCTCCTTGACGGTCCCGGACTCCACCACGCAACCCGCATACATCACATTGACACGCTGCATACGACCTGCGACCAGTCCCAGATTGTGCGTGATCAGCAGCACCGCCATCTGGAACTCGCGTGCCAGTTCATCCATCAGATCCAAGACTTGCAGTTGGGTGGTCACATCGAGCGCCGTGGTGGGTTCGTCAGCGACTAACAGTTGAGGCCGTGCCGCCAGCGCCATAGCCAGCATGACACGCTGCTGCTGACCACCGCTCATCTCAGAGGGATAGGCGCGAAAGGCGCGGGCAGGATCAGGAAGGCCGACACGCGCAAGGAGACTCAGGACCTCCTGCTCAGGATTCGGTTGTTCGCGCGGCAAGGCCTCAAGGATCTGGCGTCCGACACGCATCACAGGATTCAGACTCGCCGAGGGATCTTGAAAGACATACGCGATGCCCCTGCCGCGCAGCGCGACGAGGTCCCGCTCTGCAAGGCCCACGAGTTCACGGTCTTGAAAGCGGATACTGCCGGAAAGTGTTGCACGATCTGTCGGTGAGAGGCGGACAAGCGAAAGAGCGGTCAGGCTTTTACCACAACCGCTCTCACCGACGAGCGCCACGCGCTCACCTGCTTGCACAGAAAAAGAGACATCTCTCACAGGAACGGTAACCTCTCCGTCCCGCTGGAAGGAGAGTGATAGCTTCGAGACCTGTAATAGAGGAGAGGGCATAAATGCCCCACTTATTTACGCGTACTGAGAATACAGGCGAAATCAGCTTCAACGCAAACCTCACCATTCACAGTGGCCTTGCCGTGCTGCTTGACCATACGCGATCCTTCCTGAGTGTTCTCAACTTCAATAAGGATTGTCTCGTCCGGGCACACCTGACGACGAAGCTTCACATTGTCCACGTTCACGAGGAAGAAGAGACCATCGATTGGGACAGTCCCGTTCGCAATGAGTCCAGCACCACCGCATTGAGCCATGGTTTCCACCAGAATGACACCTGGAACAACAGGATGATTGGGGAAATGCCCCTTAAAAAAGTCCATGGAGGCCGGATAGGTCGCTTCGCCGACAAACGAGGACTTACCCACCTTCAACAATTTGTTGACGAAAAGGAACGGCGCACGATGAGGGAGCAGTTCTTCCATGGATCCAGGATAAGGCTGATTTTCTGGCACTAGCGGAACGCGTTGCGAAACGGATTGTGTTTTACTCATTTTTTTATCCTTTTCGATGATTAGACCGACTTCAGTACGATCACGCCATTGTGTCCACCGAAGCCGAGCGAGGTGGAGATCGCAGCGCGGATCTTACCCTGCACACCCTTGTTGGGGACGATGTCCAGATCGCATGCCGGATCAGGGTTCTCGTAATTCATGGTTGGTGGATAGAAGCCGTCCCTGATCGCCAGCGAGCAGATAACTGCTTCGATCGCGCCTGCTGCACCGAGCAAGTGGCCGGTCATACTCTTGGTCGAAGACATCTTGAGCTTGCGGGCATGATCACCAAAGGCACCCTTGACGGCCTTGGTTTCCATGGCATCGTTAAGTGGGGTTGACGTCCCGTGCGCATTGACATAGTCAATATCTTCGGGATTGAGACCTGCATCCTTGAGTGCCAGCTTCATCGCACGGATAGCGCCTGAGGCTTCTGGATCCGGAGCTGTCAAATGATAGGCATCCGAGGAGGCCCCATAACCTGCGAACTCGACATACAGTTTCGCACCACGTGCCTTGGCATGTTCCTCGGACTCGAGAACGAGCATCGCTGCACCTTCGCCCATGATAAAACCATCGCGATCTGCATCAAAGGGACGGCAAGCCTTGGTAGGCTCGTTGTTACGCTTGGTGCTCAGCGCCTTCATGGCTGCAAAGCTACCCACGCAAAATTCTGCAATCACGGCTTCTGTACCGCCCACCAAAACGGCATCTGCACGACCCGAGCGGATCATGTCCAGAGCAACACCCATCGCATCGGTACCCGAAGCACACGCTGTCACAATCGTGTGTGAAGCACCTTTGATATTCAGACAGATCGAGACATTGCCAGCCGCTTCATTCGGGATCAGCTTGGGAATCGTCATCGGCGAAAGACGGCTCGGACCACGCTGCAACAAAGTCATATACGCTTCATGGTCCACTTCCTTGCCACCGATACCATTGCCGACGAGGACCGCGACACGCTCAGGATCCATGTTGGTTTCATTCAAGCCTGCATCTGCCCACGCTTGCTTGGATGCAGCGACTGCATACTGCGTGAAAAGTGCCATGCGCTTGGAATCCTTGAAATCAACATACTTCGTGATATCAAAATCTTTGACCTCAGCAGCAATCTTTGCATCTACACGCGAGGCATCAAACTTCGTGATCGGACCAATGCCGCTCACACCATTCTTGATGTTCGACCACATTTCATCAACGGTATTCCCCACCGGACTGATGACGCCCAAACCTGTTACGAAAACGCGTGTCTTATTGCTCATACTCTCCTTTGTCTCCTTACACTGGTGATAACGGCATCATGCGCGTATCATTCCTTATAGTGCTGAAAGTCTTTTTATAATGACAAATATCAAAAATTTGTCAACTCTATTCCTCTGTTTAAACCGATGTTTTTTACTCACTCGAGCTAAAAACATCCCTCATTCCTCTTACAAGCCATGCAATGCCAGGAAGTCATTCTGATAACCTTCGAAATCCACCAGACTCCAGACATTCTCATTCGTGACGTTCTTGTAGATCTCCGTGACCTTTTTCTGGACATCCTCGCGCAGTTCCAAGTCGTCCATACGGATACGTCCATCATTGTCAACAGCCACGGTTCCCTCACCGTAAAGGCGTTCACGGAAGAACCGGTTCATCTGGGCAAAGCAGTCCTCATGAATCCCCATATCCTTCATGACGCGGAAGAGGGCGGCGATATAGAGCGGCATCGCAGGGATCACCGAGCTTGCGCGCGTCACAAGGGCCTTGCAGACTGCGACAAACGCCGACCCGCCCATGGGCGTGAGGAGCGCATTTAAATCGTGGGCCGTGGACTCGAGATGGGCCTTGGCGCGCCCTAGTGAGCCAGAGCGATAGATGTCATACGTCAGAACCGGTCCAATATACGAATAGGCGACCGTCTTGACATTCGGGGCCAGAAGCCCCTCTTCCTGAAGTTTCTTGATCCAGAGCAACCAATCTTCGCCCCCCATCACCTTGATGGTGCCGATCACTTCCTCTTCGGTCGCCTGCGGAAGCGAAAGCTCCTTCAGTTGACCATTGGTGAGGTTGATCGTCAAGCCAGTGGTCGGCTTACCAATCGGCTTGATCGTGGTCCGGTAGACCGTGCCGGTCACTGGATCGGTTCGCACAGGGGAGGCAAGGCTATAGACAACCAGATCAAAAGGTTCGAAAGCATGTTCACGGGCAGCGTCAACCACCAGTTGCTTGGTCGCATCGCTAAAGGCATCCCCCTGCAGCGTCACGGCCTTGAGTCCCGCCTGCTGGGCTGCCGCGTCAAAAGCCTCATTGTTATAGAAACCCGGGGAGCCTAAGCGCTTATCACACGGGCAACGCTCGAGAGAGACACCAAGCGTGGGGGCTTTAGATCCAAAAGCAGCAACAATGCGGGAGGAGAGTCCGTAACCACCAGACGCCCCAAGGATGAGCACGCTACGGGGTCCCTTCTGAAGCGCCGGGGACCGTTTCATGGCCTCAATCTGTTCCACCACCAATCGCTTGCACCCCTCTGGATCGATGTCCAAACAAATGCCATTTGAAATTCGAGCTCTTGCACCCATGATTGTTTCCTACGTACTATCCCTATTGGTTTAAATAGAACTACAGTATATAAAATAGGGGGGACTAATTCAAGATGACATTTTTTTAAATTTTGTCAATATGACCTAATTGATTGCAAATTAAGCAGTTATAGAGTCGAATTCTTCCTTCACGACCAGCCTGTCGTCAAAGGTCAGGATACGACCCGCCACTTCCTGGAAGGCCTCGTGACCCTTACCTGCGACCAGTACGATGTCCTCTGCACGGGCCAGCGAGAGTGCCCGACGTATGGCAGCCCGACGATCAGGCTCGACAATGACATCCGTCCCTTCAGGAATCCCGGCAAGGATCTCCTTGATAATCTCATCAGGATCTTCCGATCTTGGATTGTCGGAGGTGACGATCAAGACGTCCGCCCCCCGTGCACAGGCAGCACCCATAAGAGGACGCTTTTTGCGATCACGATCGCCGCCACAACCAAAGACAACGAGGATCCGCCCCTTCCCCATCTCCCGGATCGCGGCAAGGACCTGTGTCAGGGCATCATCGGTATGCGCGTAATCCACAAAGAGGCGGAAAGGTGCCTTGAGTGGGACGCGCTCAAGCCTTCCCCACTGCGGGATAACTCGCTGCAGCACCGTGGCAATGACCTCATGAGAGACCCCTGCTTGCAAGGCCAACCCAGCCGCGCAGAGCATATTGGCGATGTTATAGCGTCCGGCCAGATGGCTCTTGATGGGAATAGAGAAAGAGGCTACCTTTCCACATGATGAGGTACATTCAAGGGTAAAGGTCGAGCCATCCGGGGTCAGCGTCACCTGGGTCGCCCGAAGGCACGCAACAGCAGAGAATCCACAGGTGATGAGCTTGAGCGGCAGGGTGGAAACATAGGCAGCCATCTCAGGTCCGTAGGCCGCATCGACAAAGACAACTGCAGGCGCGCCAGGATTTTCCTTGGCGAGTTGCGCGAAGAGCTTCTTCTTGGCCTCCCAATATTCTGCCATGGTCTTATGATAATCCAGATGGTCCTGGGAAAGATTTGTGAAGGCAGCGCCTGCAAAACGTACGCCAGCCACGCGTTGCTGATCGAGTGCATGAGAGGAGACCTCCATCACCGCTGAATGGCATCCTGCGCTCACCATCGCCGCCAATTGTGATTGGAGTTCACACGCGTCCGGGGTTGTCCGCACAGCTGGGATGACGCGATCTGAATAGGATATTTGGACAGTCGTGAGCAGCCCGACCTGCTGTCCGTACTCCTTGAGCATCTCGTGCAGGAGCCAAGCGGTTGTCGTCTTACCATTCGTCCCTGTGATGCCGAAGAGGTCCATTGCGTGGCTGGGCCGACCCTGGACCGCACACGCCAGAAGCGCCAAGGCCTGACGAGCATCTTTTACGAGGATTAAAGCCTTGCCACACTCGCGAAGGGGATGTTCCGAGAGTACAGCCACCGCACCCTTTGAGAGGGCCATAGCGCCGTATTTTGAACCATCCTCGCGATAGCCTGTCACCGCGACAAAGAGGTCGCCGGGACGTACCCGACGCGAATCACACTGAACACCCGTAAAGGACACGGTGGGCGGCTTCTCCACAAAGAGCATCTCCATCTCTGGAACATCGGAAAATTTCATAGCTTTGCTCATGGAATACGTAAAGGTTGCTTCTCATCTTTTTCAACATCATCGGGCAGATCCGGAGGAATGCCGAGGTAACGAGCCGTGGTCGTTGCAATCTTTGAAAAGACAGGGGCGGCCACTGCACCACCCGTGCGCGGCTTTTTGGGATCCGGACGGTCAATGGTCACCAGCACACAAAAGACTGGATTACTTGCAGGAACAAAACCGACGAAAGAGGCCCAGTAGTCTGTGCCCGAATACCCCACGCCTGGAATAACCTGTTGTGCAGTACCGGTCTTTCCTGCGACAGAGTATCCCTTCACACCGGCCTTCTTGCCCGTTCCGCCCTCTTCTGTCACGCCGATGAGCATGTCACAGACCGTCTTAGCCACTTCAGGACGTATGGGACGCGCCAGGACAGTGGGTTTGTTCTGCAAAACAACTTGGCCTTTAGGCGAGACGATCCGATCAATCAGATAGGGCTTCATGACCTTGCCACCATTAGCCAATGCGGAATAGCCATTGACCATTTGAACTGCAGTCACACACACGCCCTGACCAATCGGAACACGTGCGATTTTGAGCTTGTCGCGGTCCCAGTCCTTGTCGTGCACCAAGATCCCACCCTCCTCACCCGGAAGGTCCAGTCCGAGGGGAGAACCAAAGCCAAAGGACCGTAAATAGGTTTCAAGTCGTTTGGGTCCCAGCATGATCCCCATTTTCGCGCAAGCGATGTTACTCGACTTCTTCAATGCTACCGTGGTATTGATCCGTCCAGTCACATGGTCACGGAGAGGTTTGCCTGCATAGAAAAAGATCCCCTCACCAACGTCGAACATCGTATTGGGCGTCACGATACCCTCATTCAGAGCGGCGGCAACTGTAAAGGACTTCATGACTGAGCCCGGTTCAAAAATTTCAGAGAAGGTCTTGTTACGCCAGACATCTTTGGTCTCATCATTGTAATTGGCTGGCTCAAAATCAGGATAGGAGGCCAAGGCGAGAATCGCACCTGTCTTGATCTGCTGAACAACAACCCACCCGCCATTCGCCTGAGCCTTTTCAACGCCCTCTTTCAAGGCCAGTTCAACTTCATATTGGATATTATGATCCAGGGTCAGATGAACATCGGAGCCCGCAATGGGCTGCACATCAATCTTGCGACGATCTCGGAGCTCTGCTTGATAGGCATCCTTCTCGCCCTCAATCAACCCCTCAATACCCTTGAGATACATATTATACTTCAGCTCGACCCCTGCAGAACCAACCCCCTCCTTATTGACAAAACCAAGCACATGGGACATGCGGCGGCCTTGAGGATAGGAGCGCACAATGGTCTCCGTGGACCCCACGCCACTGAGGAGCTTATTGGTGTTGAGCATCGCAAAGGCAACATCATCACAGGAGGGCTCACCTAACTTAACATATCGGGAGTTGGTCCGACAGAACGCATCTTTCACCTCCTCCAGCGGAAGTTTCAATGCCGTCGCCACCGTCTGCATAATATACTGAGTATCGTGCTTCTTGCTAATGGAGCGAGGATCGACAAAATACTGACGTGCAGTCAAACTGATCGCCATCGGGAATTGTGTTCCATTGCTGTCGAAAATGCGTCCCCGCATACCCAGCAAATGGCGACTGTATTCAAAGTTATTGAGCTTCGAGTGATTGGCGAGATGTAAATAAGCCAACCGGCCACCCAGACAGCACAAGGCAATAAAGAGCATTGCCGCAACAAACCAGACACGATTGTGTTCCTCGCGCTTCTGCATGGGGAACCACCTGCATTAGTGTGTGTTGGCGACGGTTGAAACCGCACCCTTCACCTTGTTGATTCGAGCCAGGGAAACCTGCCCAGGGATGAGACGACCACGAGAGTCCAACCGAACGACTTGTGACGCCTTTGGATAATCCATGGCTAATCCATTACGCAACAAGGCACCTTCCAGCTTCTCGGGTGTCTTCTTTTCATCCCAACGTAAGGCTTCGCGGGCACGTGAGTTTTCAAGCGCCGTATACTTAAGTTCGTACTTACGAATCTCTTGGTTCAGCTGCTTGCTCTTTGAGTCCATAAACCAATAACCAATGGCGACAGAGACCACAATAACGATCCATGCGACAAAGACCTTGGGAATGAACTCCATCTTGACTTGACGTTTTCGATTCCTCTTCATTGAAAAAACCTTTCCTGTTAAAAACTTACTCTTTCCGTAAAATGACTCGTAGCTTGGCTGACCGTGCACGTGGATTCATCTTCAGCTCGGCTTCTGTTGGCACCACCGCGCGTCGCGTCACCTTCTCGGCTGCAGGCAAGGAGCCTATCCACGCCTCGCCACCCTGCTGCAACGACTGCCACTTGCCGACATGCTCTCCAAACGTGTGCTTCACAATCCGGTCGGTCAAACTCTCAAAGGTAATCACCGCAAACCGTCCTTGAGGTTTCAACAAGGCCAATCCCGCGTCCAATGCCGCCTCTAACTCTTCAACCTCGTGATTCACCTGCATCCGTAACGCTTGAAACACGCGCGTTGCTGGATGCCTCGGTCCCGTCTTCCCGCCGACAGCTCGACTCACCAGATCCGCCAGTTGCGCCGTTGTCGTAATCGCATGACCTGCCCGGGCCTGAACAATCGCCTTTGCAATCCGCCTGGATTGCTTCTCCTCTCCCAGCTTCCAAAAAAGTGTCGCCAACTCTTGCTCGCCCATCCTCGCGATCAACTCTGCTGCTGACTCGCCTTGGGTTGGATCCATCCGCATATCGAGCGGTCCGTCAAATCGAAAACTGAACCCACGCTCCGGAGTATCAATCTGGTCTGAGGAGACTCCGAGATCCAGAAGAATCCCATCGACCTGCTCAAACCCCTTCTCCTTCGCAATCCGTAAAAGCTCTCCGTGCGTCCCATGTGCCAGACAAACCGTTCCGGGCACCTGCGCCAGTCTCTCCTTCGAGCGCTTCAACGCCTCAGGGTCACGATCAATTCCCAGGAGACGCCCTGTTGCACCTGCACGCTTCAAAATCTCAAGGGCATGCCCTGCACTTCCGAGCGTGCCATCGATGTAACAGCCTCCTGGCTGGACGGCTAAAGCATCCACCGTCTCCTGCAACATCACCGACAGGTGCATGACAACCTTTCTGACGAGCACTGACAAACATTAGAACTGCAACTGATCGACCGCATCCGCCAACGTCTTCTGATCCACGGCCTCCACATCCGGACGTAGAGCCGGCGACCAGATCTGTACACGGTTGAAGGCGCCGATCATCACCACCTTGTCATCAATACCCGCAAATTTCAACAAACGGTCCCGCACGCGAATACGCCCCTGGACATCCAGCGACAACTGCTCCGAGTGCTCACCAATAATCCGCATCGCTTCGCTGGCCTTCCGATCAAACAAGGCCTTGGCGCGTAGCTTCTCAAGACGTCCCTCCATCTCGCCAGGGGGAACCAGGTTCAAACATTTCTCGCGGGGATCCGGCATCACGTACACATATGCAGGCGCACCCATGACGTCTCGCCACCCTGCTGGGATGGTGAACCGCTTCTTGGGATCTAATGCGTAATCAAACCGCCCCACCAACAATCCAGGGCTCGCCGTTGATCCGCTATTCTTTTCGCGCACTGAAGACATAGTTTGACCTTTGTTGACATTATTAAACACCTTGACCCACCAGATGTCAACAGGGAAACGCAAAAAAAGTTCGTTTTTTATTTTTAAGTTAGGGTTAAACTACCGGCGGGGGACTGGGAATAGACGAATGAATAAGGGTATCGCACAAAGCCACAAAGGCACAAAGTTAAGAAATGAATCTTTAATCTTGGATTTCCTTGTGGCTTTGTGGCTTTGTGCGAGACAAGTTGGCTTGGTTACAGAATGTAACAAAACATCGAACATTCAACATCGAACATCGAACGTCCAAACTTGTCTAGGCGAGATGGCCGGTCAGGACGGTCAATATATTTTCGACCGTCACGATTCCAGCGACTTTGCGCTCTTCATTACGCACAAAGACCATGTGCTGGCGTTTTTTACGCATCATGGGAAGCAGATCATCCGCCGGCATGGCGGGATCCACGAAAATAGGTGGCCGCATAAAGGTCCGCACCGGGACATCCGCGGGATTAGGGGCGATTGCAAAGACATCGAGCACGGACAACACGCCCACGCAGCGCGAGCCATCCGCCGTGAAGACAGGCATGCGCACATATCCGCTGTCTCTCACCTTCTGGAAACAGTCACGCATGGTCATCTCTTCTGTCACACAGATCAACTTTTCCACGGGCGTCATGATTTGAGAGGCAGTCCTGTCATGTAACCCCAGCACGCGGTGAATCATGGCGCGCTCCATACTGGTGATCTGTGCCCCTTCACGCGGATCACTCACAACATCCTCAATGTACTCGCGGGTAATCAGGAAGTGCTCATTTTCCTTGTTCTTCGCCTTGGGCATCACGCATTCGGTGACGATCAAAACAATCTTGGCAAGCGGATAGAGGACTTTTTCTACCACACTGAAAACCGGAATCGCCAGGAGTGTGCGCCGCAACGGACGCGTCGAGAAAAAGAGCTTCGGCAGATATTCAGAAAAGAAAACAACCATGCAGGCAACCACCAGCGCCCACGCGGTCTGCAAACCGCTATGGTTTGGAAAGAGTCGCATCGCCAAGCTAGCTGAAAGCACAGAGAGCATCACATTGAACAAATTACAGCCCACCAGAGCCGTCGCAACAAAGCGCTGAATATGGTTCACATAAAACAACAATGTCTTCGCCGCACGTACACCGTTACGCACCAGATGGATGAGCCGCATACGGCTCACACACAGCACGCCGGTCTCAATGCCTGCAAAAAAGGCGACAAAAAGGAAACAGGAGGCAAACAAGAGTATGTGGAGGTAGATGTTCATGACAGGCCCTCCTTATCCACCTCTTTTTCAACCACGAGTTCGTTCGTGGTCACCAAGGCATCCTGCTCAATGTCGTCGGCCTCTGCCCGCTGCAACACCTCAAGATAGACCGTCTCGATACGATGACGACGAATATGCCGCACCGTGACACGGACGCCTTGCGCCTCAACGCGTTCACCTGCCTGAGGGAAATGTTCCGCATGGAAGGTGACCCAGCCAGCCATGCGATCCGCATCATCTGCTTCGAGCGTAATATCGAGCGTCCGGTTCAGCTCTTCAAGACTCGTCGTGCCATCGATCAACCAGACGTCATGGTGCAACGGCTGAATCATGGAACGCTGGTTCTCGGTCGGCCCCATCACAGGATCCGCCACCAATTCGAGAATATCACTGCGCGTGATCAAGCCTGCGGTTCCGCCATACTCATCGAGCACACAGGCGATATGCGTCCCCGTGCGCTGCAACAAAATCAAGAGATCATCGAGTGGCATATTCTCCGGGACAAACTGAGCCGGCACCAAGGCCTTGCGCACATCATGGTCAGGATCCAGCAAGAAACGGGCGGTGTTCACAAAGCCCTCGATGGCATCGGGTGTCCGCATGTAGGCTGGCAAATAACGCACATGTGCCGTGCTTGCAATCTGGAGCTGCTTCTCAACGGGCGTATCCAGATCAAGGCCGATCATGTCCACACGCGGAATCATCTCATCGCTGGCCTTCAACTCCGAAAGACGCATGATGCCATCCACCATCTCCGCCTCTTCCGTGTCCAGCACCCCCTGCTCCTCGCTGACCTCCACAACCGACAGTAATTCCTCATTGGTAAGCGCACGACGTTCACATTTTAATGTTTGCTTAAAAACGGCTGATCCCGCCGTGAGCAAGATATTAAAGGGCGTCAACAGCCACATCCAGAAGAGGAGCAAACGACTGAACGCAGGCGCAAACACCTCAGCATATTGCAAGGCCAGACGCTTGGGGGTCACTTCACCAAACAATAACAGCATTATTGTTATTAAGGGAATTGTGATGACCTTGCCATACTCGGGTGTAATGGCCGCGATGACCAAATACCCGATCGTGGCAATCGCAAAGTTGACCAATGTATCACACACCAGCAGGGTCGACAGAACCATCGCTGGAGTCTGCATCAACTGCTCAATACGCTGACCTGCCGCGAGGTTGCGTTCACGAAGTTGCTGGATCTGGATGGGGGAAAGAGAAAAGAGCACGGTCTCACACCCAGAGAAGAAGGCGGAGAGAGAGAAGAGAACAGCCAGTGCGCCACATTCGGCTATAAGAACAAAAATATTCATTAGGGTTTTTCAGCACTCTCAACAAACAAGCTGGTGCGATGTCCGCTGTTCAGCGTCTCAATCTCCATCTCGCGAATCATCCAGCGGTCATCCAGCATCTTTTTAACGCGTTGCACCCACATCTTACGCACAGGCTTACCTTGCGGATCCAATTGCTCGGCCTGCATAACACAACAGAGTTTGGCATCCACCCAGATTCGCACAGCCGAACACCCCGGAATCGGCTGCGGGGGGGAGGCCAAGAGAATGTGGCAGTCCCGTCCCAGCCAGCTCTTACCCCGAGGCACATCATCAAAACGGACATCTTTCCACCAGAGAAAGTCGAGGGTCAGATCCAGCCACGTCATATCGGTTCCGCGAATACGGGCTGTATACGCAGGGGACCCCATATCTTTGATTTCCTTCCCCTGATAGGCGGTAAGCTTGATCGTGGCTGGCTTTCCGACCGGACGCGTCATCTTAGCCCGTTCCAAAAGATTGGTTCCCGTAGCATCAAGTAAAAGGCACTCGGCTGTTGGAACCTTGGCGCCCCAGTCCATCATGAGAGTAAAGACATGTTCCGAAAGGACGGTTGTCCGCCCCTTCTTCACGGTCATGGTCCCCTTGAGCATGACGGGGTCGGTAGGGATGACCCGCGTGCAATCCTGAAGAATCTGCTCCGCAGTCCGCTTTTCCGCCTCCGCATCCACAGGGGTTTCGGGAAGCTCAAAAGCCTCCTGAGCCCACAGCAAGGGGAACCCCATCACCACATTCACTAGACAAAACACTAAAATACGCTTCAATCGGCCTCTTTCTATCGCACACCTCAGGTGCTGAATTGCTTTTAAAATAGCAAAAAACGCATGACAATACAAGAGTTAGCTGGCTTATTAATACCTGCGGACCTGTGATGAATTGAGGACGCCAAGACATAAAGACCCCAAGACGCAAAAGAGAGACGCAGGACCGGAAAGACCCCTCTTTGAGTCTTATTGTCTCTCCGTCTTTGCGTCCTTTTTCCAGTATCCTGTTTGTTTTTCTTAGTCGTCAAACTTGACGATTTATATCGTTTTTTGAGCTTAAATCGTAAAATTTGGCGATTTAATTCATTTTGCTGTTTTCATCTATGGCTGATTATGATATATATATTTCTGAAGGAGAAACTCCATGCAGATGAATACGCTATCTGATGAGGCCATCATCACCGAGTTAGGGTTGCGACTGGCACGACGGCGATTAGAGTTAGAACTCACACAGGCGACGGTGGCGAAACAAACCGGGGTTTCTAAGCGAACCATCGAGCGGTTGGAGGCCGGCGCAACAATCCAGCTTTCAACACTAATCCGTATCCTGCGTTTTCTGCAGCTTCTAGACGGTCTTGAGGCATTGGTTCCTGAGGCTAAACCGCGCCCGCTGGAGCTCCTGAAACTCAAAGGAAAGTCACGCCAACGTGCTTCACGCAAGAAGGTTCAGAGCCAGCACGAAGCCTGGCAGTGGGGAGATAAGTCATGAGTACATTAGCAGAAGTCAGACTTTGGGGCCGTACAATCGGTGCAGTTTCTCTGGAAGAAGGGGAAGGTGTGGCTCGCTTTGAGTACACCCCGGCGTTCGCGAAAAGTGGGATTGAGGTCTCTCCTTTGATGATGCCCCTCTCCACCCGTGTTTATTCTTTTGCGGCACTGAATCCGGAGACATTCCATGGGTTGCCCGGAGTGCTGGCAGATGCACTGCCGGACCGTTTCGGCAATGCACTGATTGATGCCTGGCTGGCACAGCAGGGACGGCGTGCAGATTCCTTCAATGCAGTTGAACGTCTCTGCTATATCGGTTCACGCGGTATGGGCGCTCTGGAGTTTGAGCCGGCAATCACTCCTGCAACACGCCAAAGCTCGCCAGTTGACGTGAACAATCTGGTTAAGTTGGCTTCAGAGGTGTTAACACATCGAGATAATCTGCAGGTCTATTTTCATGAAAAAGATCGGGTGGATGCGTTAAAAGATATTATCAGGGTCGGCACTTCGGCAGGAGGGGCACGCGCCAAGGCTGTGATTGCTTGGAATCCTGTAACCAACGAGGTGCGTTCAGGCCAAGTGAAAGCAGGAGGCGACTTTGAGTATTGGCTGATGAAGTTTGATGGCGTCAGCGGCAACAAGGACAAGGAACTGGAGGATCCCAAGGGATATGGCGCTATTGAGTATGCCTATCACCGCATGGCGGTTGATGCGGGAATAACCATGAGCCCGTGTCGATTGTTTGAAGAAAATAACAGACGACATTTCATGACCAAGCGGTTTGACCGTCTGGCTGGAGGAGAAAAACTACACATGCAATCATTATGTGGTTTGGCACATTACGATTTTAATATGGCGGGCGCCTATAGCTATGAACAGGCGATCCAAGTAGTCCTCCGCTTGGGCTTGCCGATGGAAGCCGTTGAAGAGCTGTACAGGCGCATGGTGTTCAATGTCATCGGACGCAATCAGGATGACCACGTCAAAAATATTGCCTTCCTGATGGATAAGTCTGGAAAATGGTCCTTGTCACCTGCATTTGATATGACGTACAGCTATCAACCCACCGGTCAGTGGACCTCGGTTCACCAAATGACCCTGAACGGCAAGCGCGATGGATTTATCATGGACGATTTTAAAGCCTGCGCACGGATGGCTTCCATGAAGCGAGGAAGGGCAGAGATTATTCTGCAGGAGGTACGAAAAGTCATCCAACAATGGCCAGATTATGCTGACGAAGCCAAGGTCTTCCCAGAACACCGCGACCGGATCCAGAAAACGTTGAGACACTCCTCCCTATGACTTCTGATCTCCTCCCTCAGCACGCTTGAGAAGTGGCAAGAGTTGCGCCATCACGACACCCACAAAGATCAGGACGCAGCCGAGGATGGCCCGAACCGTCAGCTCTTGATTGAGCACCAGATAGCCGGCAATCGCGGCAAAGACAGCCTCAAGGCTCATGATAATGGCGGCAGGAGCAGGAGGGCACCTCTTTTGGCAGATCACCTGCAGGGTAAAGGCAATACCGACCGACATGAGTCCCCCGTACGCAATCGCGCCTGAGGCTGCCTTGACCTGCGCTAAGGTACACGTTTCAAAAGCAAGTCCGGACAAGACACTCAAGACCGCGCAAAGGGCAAATTGGAGGCACGCGATCTGAAGAGGATCTCCATTTCTGGCAACGCGATCAATGACCAGAATCTGGCCAGCCCACAGCAGAGCACAAACCAAGGTCAACACGTCACCTTTGGAGATCTTGAAATCCGACGTGACACTGAGCAAGTAAAAGCCAAAGAGGCAGACTGGAATTACAGCCCAAACACTCTTCGAAATCTTTTGCCCAAGAAAGAGTCCGAGCAAAGGGACAAACAGGATGTAGAACCCTGTAATGAACCCTGAGTTGGCGCTCGTCGTATACTGTAAGCCGATCTGCTGGAAACTAGCCGCGCCAAAAAGAAAGAGTCCTGCTATCAAACTCCCCAGAATAGGAAATTTGGCGTTTTCTTCAGTAGCCACAACATATTTCTTTCGCCACAGGATGACCGGGATCAGAGAGAGGCACCCCAGCGTAAAACGGAGTCCATTGTAAGTCATCGGGCCGACGCCCTTGGCCATGCCGATCTGCTGGGCGACAAAGGTCGACCCCCAGATGATCGACATCGCCAGGAGCAATAACTCGTACTTTAAAGAAGATTTACGTATGTCCATAGAGAATTGCCTTTTCTAGACTGGAATGCTGGAATAGTGGAATGCTGGAATGATGTGCTTGGAGGGACGCGCTCCGTCGCGTCCGCCACTAGAAACGGCCACGACGGAGCGTGGCCCTCCATTGTTTTCGAAGGACTTCACCTCATTATTCCAATATTCCAACATTCCATTATTCCTCTTCTAAATTACGCTTTCGTTTTTCGCGAGAGGGCCCAGAGGTGCCAGCCAAGACCCAGCACGACACCGCCCACGATCACGTGGACAGCGCTGACGCCAAGGCCTAACACCAGCAAGACCACAACAATCGCGGCGACAACACCCAGCCAAGTCGTACCCGTACGACGAAAGAGGGTGTAGGCCATACCGAGCATCATGCCTGCGACGGCAGGACGCAACCCCGCGGTCGCATGAGCAAGCCATTGAGTGTCCCGAAAATAGTCAAAGGCCATTGCATATACGAGGATCACAATAAAAGGGACTGCGATAATACCCAGCATCGCAGCGAGCGTGCCACGCCAACCCCGCAGGCGATGACCGATAAAGAGCGAGGTGTTGATCGCCACCACACCTGGGATCAGTTGCGCAAGCGCAAAGGTGTCCACCATCTCCTCTTGCGTCGCCCATTTGCGCTTCTCAGTGATCTCTCGTTCCAACAACGGCAACATCGCATACCCGCCACCGAAGAGCAACGCTCCTATCTTGCAGAAACTCCAAAAGACCGTCCGGAGCTTTTCAGTTGGCAGGTCGCAGGACATTACTTCGTCAAGAGCTCACGCGCCTTGGCGAGCACGTTCTCGGTGGTGAAACCGAAGGCTTTGGCCAGATCCTTGAAGGGAGCCGACGCGCCAAAGGTATTGAGCGTAACCATGACCGTGTGCTTGCCTGCAAAACGTTCCCACCCGAAGGAGCAGCCAGCTTCCACGATGAGGCGGCGCTGACAACTTGGATCAATGATCCGATCGCGATAGGTCTGGTTCTGCTTGGCAAAGAGCTCCCACGAGGGCATGCTGACGACACGGACATTACGGTCGGTGAGCTGCTGAGCTGCCTCAAGAGCGATCTCGACCTCTGAACCTGTTGCAATGATGATCAGCTCGGGTGTTCCTTCGCCATTTTGCCAGAGGGTATAGGCGCCCTTCTCAACATTCGCGGCTAAAGGATACTTGGAACGATCAATCACCTTCATGTTCTGGCGGGTCAAGAGAAGAGCCGTGGGCCCCTTCTTGTTCTTAAGCGCAGTAATCCAAGCAGCCGTGGTCTCGGTCGGGTCCGCCGGACGGATCATGGTCATGTTCGGAATACAACGAATGGCAGCCATCTGTTCAACAGGCTCGTGCGTCGGACCGTCCTCGCCCACATAGAAGCTATCATGGGTATAGACGTAAATCACAGGGAGCCCCATCAATGCGGCCAAGCGCATCGCAGGACGGCAGTAATCACTGAATACAAAGAAGGTTCCGCCGAAAACACGGAAGCCACCATGACATGCGATACCGTTCATGATTGACGCCATAGCCAGTTCGCGAATACCAAAGTGCAGGTTACGTCCGGCATACTGCCCCGGCATCACTTCGCCCATATCCTTGAGCCACGTCATGTTGCTGGGTGCGAGATCTGCGGAGCCACCGATCAGTTGCGGCAACGCCTTGGCGAGCGCATTGAGCACGAGTCCCGACGCATTACGTGTCGCCACGGGCTTGGTGACGTCAAAGGTTGGCATCTGGCCATCAATATCCAAAGGAAGGAAATCCTCGTAGGCGCATTTCCATTGCTCAGCCTTTTGGGTGTTTGCCTTTGACCAATCTTTAAAGATGCGCTTCCATTTGCCTTGGGCACGTTTGCCTTTTGCAGCACGTTCAGCAAAGATCGCGCGGACCTCTTCTGGAACATAAAAGAGCTGATCTTCTGGCATACCCAGTGCGCGCTTGGTGAGCTTGACCTCTTCTTCTCCGAGCGGTGCGCCATGCGCTTCATGGGAGTCTTGCTTGTTCGGGCTTCCCTTGCCGATATGGGTCTTGCAAATAATAAGAACGGGCTTACCTGTCAATTTCGTCGCCTTGCGGATCGCGCGGTCAATCTGATCAAAATCGTGTCCATCAATCTCCAGCACATGCCAGTTGTAAGATTGAAAACGCTTCTTGGGATCATCGCTCACGGAGAGGTCGGTATGACCTTCAATCGTAATTCCATTGCTATCATAGAAAAGTACGAGCTTCTCAAGCTTCAGATGCCCCGCGAGGGAACAGCACTCATGGCTGATGCCCTCTTCGAGGTCGCCATCGCCACAGAAGATCCACGTGCGATGATCAACAACCGCTTCACTGCCGTCGACATTGAAACGTGCAGCCGCCATACGCTCTGCGAGAGCCATGCCGACGCCTGCTGCAATACCTTGTCCGAGCGGACCCGTAGTCGTCTCCACGCCATCGGTGTGGTGATACTCCGGATGTCCCGGGGTCAGGCTGCCCATCTGGCGAAAACGCTTGAGCTCCTCCAGGGGAAGCTTATACCCTGCGAGATGCAACAAGCTGTAGAGCAACATCGAACCATGTCCGCCGGAGAGGACAAAACGGTCACGATCTTCCCATTTGGAATCAGAAGGGTTGTTCTTCAAATATTTCAACCACAGGACAGATGCGATATCAGCCAATCCCATGGGGGCTCCCGGATGACCCGATTTCGCTGCCTGAACGCCATCCATTGCCAAGCCACGAATGGTGTTGGCGACTAAGGTTAAATTCTCATTGCTCAATTTCATGCTCTGAATCTCCTGCTTTAATGAAAGAGGACAAGCCCTCGCCTGTCCCCTGCCGTCCTTTTTGTTGGTACAGCTCTTAAAAGTGCGTATTTTTGCAAAAATAGGCCTTCATGTCAAATACGGCTTGACGAAGTGCCAAGAAGTTCGCATCTTATGGTGTATGCAAAGGGACGGTCATATACGGATTCTGCCCATTCACGTCGCAAATAAGATTGCGGCGGGTGAGGTTGTTGAACGCCCAGCCTCGGTGGTGAAGGAGCTTCTAGAAAATGCCATTGATGCTGGTGCGACCCGTATTGACGTCACGGTCACGGCTGGGGGACGTAATCTCGTGGAGGTCCGCGACAATGGCTGCGGCATGACGCGCGATGACGCCCTGCTGAGCCTCGAGCGCCAGGCCACGAGCAAGATCCGCGACGTGGATGACATCGAGCGGATCGACACTCTCGGGTTCCGGGGTGAGGCCGTCCCCTCCATCGCCTCTGTCTCGCGCTTTATCCTCAAGACGCGCCGTGCCGCGGATGAGTCAGGCACGGAGCTGACCGTCATCGGAGGCAGTATCCAAGAGGTTCGCGAGGCAGGACTCCCTCCAGGGACAACGATCGAGGTCCGCGACCTCTTCTTCAATGTCCCAGCCCGCCGCAAATTTCTGCGCGCCTATCAGACCGAGCAGGCGCATATTCGCACGATCTTCACAATCCATGCCCTTGCCCACCCTGCGATCGGGATGAGCCTGACCTCGGACGGACGCGAAGTGACCCGCCTGCCCCCCGGCGCCACCCTCGAGGAGCGCGTCCGGGATCTTTTCGGACCGGACTTCTGCGCGGATCTGCGAGCTGTCAACGGAACGGTCTTCGGCATCCGCGTCCATGGCTTTGTCAGCCTGCCCCATCAGCTCCGCAATGACCGCAGCGAGCAGTACATCTTTATCAATGGCCGCCCCGCGACAGCGCCTGTGATCGCCTACGCCCTCAAAGAGGCCTATCCGCCGCTGGCCGCAGAGCGCAAGCCGATTGTCCTGCTCTTTATCGAGATGGCCCCGGAGGGCGTGGACGTCAATGTGCACCCCACCAAGCGCGAGGTTCGTTTCCATAAACCGACCGAGGTGCGCGAGGCGATCATCCGCGCGATCCGCGCAGCCTTGCAAGGCAATGAGATTCAGCGTCCCGTCAGTGAACCCGTAGAAGCGTCAGCAGCGCCGACAGCAGAGCCACCTCCCGGAGCCCTCTCAACGCCTTCTGCAGCCTCCGAGCAGCAACCCCCTGCCCGTCTGACACCGCTTCCGCTTACCTCCTCTTTTAATTACCCGTTGCGAGTCCCCAATGCGCCGACGGGAACAGGGCTTCCGCTCTTTCCCACGCGAGAGAGCCTGACAAACGCCTCAACGATCGGACACCCTTCGCCTCCCTCCCCTGCTCCCTCCTGTCAAGGGAGCGAACCCTCCGCGCCGTGGCAATGGTGCCGCGTATTGGGTCTGCTGGAGAGCGGTTACGCGTTGCTGGAGACTGAAGAGGGTTTTGTCACGCTCGACCCCAAGGCCGCGCGCGAACGGGTCCTCTTTGAACAGCTCATGGCCAACCATGAGAAGGACGACACCTATGCGCAACGCCTGCTCCTGCCGGAGACCGTGCAATTGCCTCCTGCGGATGCCGCGCGCCTGACCAAGCACCTCTCCATCCTGCAAGAGATGGGATTCGCCGTGGACCTCTTTGGCGACAGTGACCACTTTGTGATCGAGGCCCTGCCCTCGATCCTGGGCGATGTCTCCTGCCGTGAACTCCTGGCTAACATCGCACACGACCTTGAGAGCGCAGGTGTCCGGCGCGGCACGGATAAGTGGCGCGAGGAGATCATTGCCAAGGCCGCCTGCCGCGTGATGGTCGGACAGAGCCGCAAGCCGACGATCCCTGAACTCGAAAAGCTGGTCGCCGCGCTCGTCAAGACACGCATGCCCTATACCTGTCCCCGAGGCAGACCGACCATGATCTTCACCTCCATCCGCGAACTCGACCGGAAATTCGGAAAATGATTCTTAACACCACAATCACATTTGAAAAATCCGAGGAGATGCGACTGGACCGTTTTTTGGCGGAGCATTTTCCGACGTCGACGCGCACCTTCTGCCAGGCCGCTATTGAGGCGGGGAATGTGATTGTGAATGGCAGGAAGTGCGGGACGAAAGCCACGAAGCTTCGCACCGGCGATACCCTCATCGTTCTTCAGCTTGCAGAGGCTTCGGAAAACTGCGTACAGCCTGATGATGCCGTCAATGTCGATGTCGTGTATGAAGATGCTGAAGTGATTGCTGTAAACAAGCCCGTGGGTCAAGCGGTCCACCCCCTGCTCCACACTGAACTCGGCACGCTCATGAACGGCATGGTCGCACGCTATCCGGAACTCGCAGCAATAGGCGACCAACCGCTCATGGCTGGCGCGCTCCATCGCATTGATTCGGGGACCTCCGGACTCGTCCTCGTCGCGCGCACGCAAGCAGCCTTCGATCACCTGCGCGAACAGTTTGCAAAACAGACCGTTAACAAAATCTACTACGCCTTAGTTGAGGGAGTGGTCAAGGAGCCCGGCAAACTCGTGCATGAGCTTGTCCACGGACCATCCTCCCAATGTAAGATGATGCCCCTTGATACGTGGCGAGCCGATCACGGCAAATGGCGTGCTCCCGCACGAATATTCCATGCAGAGACCTTTTATAAGCCGATTGAGCAACGTGGCAACCACACCCTTCTGGAGGTCCTCATCCGCACAGGCGTAACACACCAGATCCGTTGTCAGCTCGCATGTGCCGGCCATCCGATCGTCAATGACACCTGGTACGGAGCGAAGCCCCTAGCCAATCTTGACCGCTACCTGTTGCACTCCTTCTCCTCAACGGTCACCCGCAACACCGACGGCCATCCCACACAGACCTTTGTTGCGCCGGTGGATCACAAGACTTGGGACTTGGGACGGAGGGACTTGGGGTGATGGAACAGCCCGTGGACTGAGCATGTACAAGCGAGTCGCTAGTCTTGGGACAGAGGGACGCGGGAAATGTATTAATATGCCAGCGTGAAGCAAGAAAGACTTACTGACACTTCCCGACTTACTGACACTTCTTAGACTTCCACATGTCCCATGTCGCAAGTCCCATGTCCTCTCACAGCTCCAGGCTCCAAAAACGGGCGAAGATCTTTGCGATCTCAGTGTTATCGTGGGTTCCAATAAAAGCCTTTGAGCCAGGGCCAAAGGCAAAGAGTTTTACGGGGGCTCCTGTATGACCCTTGGTGGTATAACAGATCTTCAACTGGCCTGGCACAGAATGATTCAGCTCACTTTGGAGTCCGCCTGTCTCATGGTCCGCAGTCACCAGCACGAGGGTATCTCCCTTCTTCTGAGCAAACTCGACAGCCTTTCGCACAGCCCAATCCACTTGCAATGTGCCGCGCACCGTCAGTTCTGGATTATTACCATGTCCGCCCGCATCCGTGATCGTGCACTCCATCATCATTAAAAAACCCTTCTCCTGCTTCTCAAACCGTGCAAGGGCCGTCGTCATCAAGTCAGCCAGGGCCGTCTCGGGCTCCAGGGTTGCCTTGTCAAGGAATCCCAGCACCCGCTTTTCGTGCGGCGCTTGTGCAAAGGCACTGCCTGTCTCGACCTTCACATAGCCCTTCTCGTTCATTTCCTGCACAAGATCGCGCTTATCCGTGCGCTGACCACCTGCGCCTTTGGGCACAAAAAAATCTTTTGACTTACTGCTACCGATCAACAAATCATAGCCACACCGAGCGGCATCGTCCGCGATCTCCTGATACAACCCACGCCCCGTGACATGCGCATAGAAACCACCGGGGGTCGCCCCAACAATCGCATCGGAGGTGATCAGTGCCACAGAGCGTCCACTCTTGTGCGCAAGCTCAGTAACAGAGACGATCCTATTTGTCTTGCCGACTAAGCCAATCATTCCGTTCTTCGTCTTCGTTCCGCACGCAATGGCTGTAGAGGCTGCTGCCGAATCCGTCACATTTGAATTAGCTGAATACGTGGTGAAGAAGCCAGTGACCGGCAACTGCTGCATGATGAGGCGTCCTTCGGCCTGATGCTGATAGAGCGAAGTCAGTTTCTGCGCCCCCGTCCCCATGCCATCCCCGATGATGAGAATGATGTTCATGGGAACAGCATCGCTCTTATCATCTGCCAGCGGCATCTCGAAAGGAGGCGGGGCAATATATTTCCGGTCAATGGCGAGCTTAGGCTGAGGGGCCGTTAAAGCCAGACCATCGCCCAAGGCCGTACCCGCGAACGCAACTAACCCAAGTACTAAAAGCAGTGAATGCAAAACACGACGAGACACGTCAGAAAAAGTCATCAATATCCTCCCCTGTGGAGCTTTGAATCGAATCACTATACCAAAAACAAAGTC
>CAYWNP010000012.1:0-32539 GCA_964459675.1 uncultured Akkermansia sp.
CCGTGGGATGCGCCTAAGCTTCGGTTGTCAAAAGAACAAATTTTCTCTTGCGTTTCAGGCTCTCGCCTTGTTGCGCAAAGGACATTCAAGGTATCAAAACCCATCCCGTCCTGTCAACAGTCAAAATGAAACTTTTTAAACTTTCTTTCGGACCGCCCTTTTCACACCGCAAAAACACGAGGTTCTGGTGGCGCAAAAGGACGGTTAATTTATCAAAGCTGACCCCGAAATGTCAACGGGTATTTTGAAAAATGTTTTAACACCCTTTTTAAAACAAAAAAACCTGCTCATAGCAGGCTTTTAAAAATGCATATTGAGCCCGTCTTTATTGGGCTTCGACGTCTGCTTGATGCGACTCCGCTTCGGCTTCCAGATCGTTGCTCAAGAGCGTTTGAGCCTCCAGCTCGGGGATCGTCTCAACATGTTTGAGCGCACGATTCATCTTGCGCGTACGAATGCCTGCATCCTCAATGACCTTGTCTGCCTCGTTCAACTTCTTTTGAAGCCGTTCGAATACATCGCCAAACTTCACAAACTCTGTCTTGACCGCGGCCAGCACTTGCCAGACTTCGCTACTGCGCTTCTCGATCGCCAGCGTCCTAAAGCCCATCTGCAGGCTATTCAACATGGCCATCAAGGTCGTGGGCCCTGAGACGTTCACGCGGTAGAGCCGTTGCAGGTCATCGACTAGGCCCGGACGCCGCAACACTTCAGCGTAGAGCCCTTCGGTGGGCAGAAAAAGAATTCCAAAATCTGTCGTGAAGGGAGGAAACAGGTACTTGTCGCGGATCTCTTTGGCTGAATCGCGAATGCGCCGCTCCAAGGCTTTAAGCCCAACCTCGAGAGCCTCTTTGTCGCTGATCTCGGCGGCGGCTTGTATGCGCTCATAGTCCTCTTTGGGAAACTTTGCGTCAATCGGCAGCCAGACCGGGGCTTCGGCCTTCTGTCCTGGCAGACGTATTGCATATTCCACAACCTCTGCCGACTTGGGATTAACCCGGACATTCGCCGCATATTGGTCGGGGGTAAAGATTTGTTCCAAAATGGCGCCCAGCTGATATTCCCCCCAGGTGCCACGACTCTTGACATTGGTGAGCAGGCTCTTTAAATCGCCGACCCCCGTGGCCAGTTGTTGCATCTCGCCGAGGCCGCGTGCCACGTCCTCCAACCGCTTGCTCACCAGCTCGAACCGTTCTCCCAGACGTTTTTCCAACGTTTCATGGAGCTTCTCATCCACCGTCTTGCGCATCTCTTCGAGGCGCGAGGCATTGTCGGCGCGCACCTTTTCAAGTTCCCCCGTGACGGACAGCCGAATGCTCTCCAGACGGGTATGGACGCTCTCTGCCAGGCGATTCTGGTTCTCCGCCTGCTCCTGACGTTGCAGGGTCGCAACTTGAGTCAACGAGCTGCGCAGGGTCTCCAGACGCGTGCCGACCTCATCACGCAAGCTACGCGCATCAGCGGTAGCCCGAGCCCGGTTACGTTCAAACTCATCACGCAACTGGCCCTCCTTCTGCTGGTCAGCACCTCGCCGGGGAAAAACCCTCCACACGACAATCCCAACAAGGAGGGTTAAAAGAAGTGCAGTATAAAAAGAAAGTATTTCAAAAAGTGTCATACGTTATGGGGAATGATTATGGCACAGCAAAGCCAACAAATACAATCCAAATTTCTCATTGCGAATCTAGTGCGTTTTCGATATTCTAATCGCCTTTCGCTTCAACAAGAAAGGGGAGGCCCTGTGATAGGGAGTCTCCCACTCGATTCAGAAAGGTCCTATGAAACAGTATAAAGTTGGTCTCGTGGGTATTGGCGCTGTGGGTACCGAGATGGTCAAAGTTCTTCGTCAACGGAAGTTTCCAGCACGCGAAATCCGTATTTTGGCGACACGTGAGCGCGACGAGGAGATCGCAGGAGAGACTTTCCATGTATTAGAGACAAAGGCCGAAGCGTTCGATGGTCTCGATATTGTCTTGTTTGCAGGCACCGAAGGCTCCAAAGGAGCTTCCAAGATGTGGGGCTGGGAGGCTGTCAAACGTGGCGCTGTTGTCATTGACAATGGCGACGATTTCCGTATGGATGACCGTGTCCCTCTCGTCATTCCTGAAATCAACCCCGAAGCACTCGACAAGCACCAGGGCTTCATCGCCAACCCGAACTGCTCGACGATCATCACGCTGATGGGCATCGCCCCTCTGCACCGCGCCAACCCTTTGAAGCACATGACGGCCGTCACCTTCCAATCCGTCAGCGGAACAGGCCGCTCCGCAATCGATGAGCTCGATGCGCAGGTGCGCGCGTATGCCGCGAGCGGAAACACTCCGGCGAATGCCGGGCTTGCGAATGTTCAGAAGTCCGCCTATCCTCACCAGATTGCCTTTAACGTCCTGCCCCAGATCGGCAGCGCAAAAAAGGAGATGCCGGGCTTCACGACTGAAGAGGCGAAAATGACCTTTGAGTCGCGTAAGATTTTAGGCGTACCGGATCTTCAGATCGGATGCACCTGCGTGCGCGTGCCGGTCTTCTTTGCGCACAGCGTGGCGATCCATGCACAATTCTCCAACCCCTTCACGCCCGACCAGGTCCGCGAAATCATCAAGAAGGCGCCTGGCGTCAAGCTCATCGACGATCTGGCCTCCAGCCAGTATCCGCTCCCGCTCGATATCCAGCATGGTGATGACGTCGGCGTCGGCCGTATCCGCAATGATACGAGCCGTGAAAACGGCATGGCATTGTGGTGCTGTGGTGACAACATCCGCAAGGGTGCGGCGCAGAACGCGGTCCAGATCGCGGAAGAGATGATCAAGCGCGGCTTGATTTAAGCGGGCGACCTGCCGGTCGCCCCTACACGCAGCTCAGGGCAAAGCGCCTTGAGCTGTTTGCTTTTCCACTGGAAGGGGAAGCCTCTGCATTGCGCGGGTTTGACGGGCTGTATGCGGCAGGTGTTGTCATCCTGAATAAAGATGCAGCCGCCGTCTGGTCGTTCGATCAGCGAAAGATTACCCCGGTTGTTTGTGAGCACGGCATACTGTTCAGTGAAGGCGTAGATATCCAGCCCTAAAAATTCGGCGATGGTCTCGGCCTCACCTGCTTCGAGCGCAACATAACCTGGCACACGACAACACGCGCCACACCTCTGACAAGTGAAAGATGGGGTCATACGAGTATTCTTCTTTGAATATCCAATAACGAACATCCACCTTCGCGATGCCTACGGTGGACAGGCGGAATGATCAATAACCATCGGAGAGCAGGTCTTCCCCTTGGACATTGGATATTCCGTGTTGGATATTGGTTATTTCGTTCCACTGATTATTTTCGCGATGACATCCTTCTTCGCCGGCACGACCTCCATGCGCGAAGGCAGCTGGAGGATCGCGTCCAAAATAGGATGATGGCCAAGATCCAGGCCGGTTGCGCGAATAATAGCCCCGCTGAATTTTGCCGGATGTGCCGTCGCGAGACAGATCATCGGCACGTCTGGCTTCTTGAACTGCTCTGCGACAGCAACTCCGACGGCGGTGTGCGGGTCGAGCAGATAGCCATAGTTATCCCAATATTTTTTGATCGTCGCAAGCGTTTGTGCGGTGTTGCCACGTCCGGAGACAAAGCAGGCGTGGTCCTTCATTCCCGTCGAGAGCGACCCCGTCTTCTTGAACTCCGCCATCCAAGTTTTCAGGGTCTGAGCGGCCGGCATACCCTTGACATCTGCCGCGAGGTAATAAAGATACCGCTCGAAGTTACTGGCGACCTGAATATCCATTGAGGGACTCAAGGTTGGCGCCACAGCGCCTAGGCTATAAACACCCGTATTGAAGTAACGAGACAAGATATCATTCTCGTTGGTTGCCAACACCAGTTTGTCGATGGGCAACCCCATGCGATAGGCCATATACCCCGCGAAGATATCTCCAAAGTTTCCTGTCGGCACAGAGAAACTCACCTGGGGTGCACCGGTTTTCTCCTGAACACGGAAGGCGGCATAAAAGTAATAGACAATCTGCGCGAGCACGCGCGCCCAGTTGATGGAGTTAACAGCACCCAGTTTGTTCGTATCGCGGAAGGCCAGGTCGTTAAAGAGCTCCTTCACGATATTCTGCGCATCATCAAACGTGCCCTCGATTGCGAGGTTGCAGACATTCGCATCCAAAACCGTCGTCATCTGCTTTTCCTGCACGGGACTTACACGACCGTGTGGATGCATGACAAATATACGGATACGTTTACGCCCCCGGACACCATAAATTGCGGCACTTCCGGTGTCCCCACTGGTCGCGGCAACGATCGTCATCTCCTCGTCTGTTTTTGACAGAATATATTCGAAAAGATTGCCGAGAAACTGGAGTGCAACATCCTTGAAGGCTAAGGTGGGTCCATGAAAAAGTTCAAGTACGTGCGTCTCCCCTGCGGCAACCACAGGTGTGACCTCGGGATGGCGGAAGGTCGCGTAGCTTTTGTGAATCAACTCACGCAGAACCTCGCTCGGGAGATCATCTGCAAAGCGTGACATGATCTCATAGGCCAATTCTTGATAAGAGAGCGCGCGCCAAGAAGGGAGCTGGGACTGTACATTCGGGATTCTCTCCGGGAGAAATAGGCCTCCATCGCGCGCAAGGCCGGTTAAAATGGTGTCTGTAAAGGTAAGTGGGGCACACTCGCCCCGCGTGGAAACATATTTCATAAAACGATTATGGCCCCTCTCTGGCGTAGCTCTAATTTTTAATCGATCAACCCCGGCATGAGCACTTTGTTTTTTTCTGTATCCGAGGTGAACTCTTGGTTAGCCTTGGTTACAATCTGTTTTGCGCGTTCCACAGCTGCAGGAATCTCTCGGTAATACATCCACAAGCAAAGGGCTCCACTCACCTCGAGGCGTGTCCGATCCCGCACACGCATACTCTTGGTCAGCTCTGAATTGAAGATGGTCACATTGAAGAGCTCATTCACAACCTCCATGCGGGTAGAGAAAACTTCTTCCCACGTGATCTTCTTACTACTCACCGTCAACGTCTTGGGCTCAACAGCTTCAATCAGCCACCCCTTAGGAGACTTATACCCTTGGATATTGTTCACGATATACTTAATAGCTTCTTCAACACGACGCACACGTTCCAAGGCAACCATAAGGGCTTCCTTACCGCCGTCCGTGGTCACCTCATCCCCTATAAGACGTAATTTTCGCATGGCAGAATCAAAACGCATCGCCTTGAGCAAAAGGACATTCGAGGCTTCAACGCCAGCAACTTTTTCGCACTCGCCTTTTACCTTCGCTGCCAGCGCCTCGGCCTCTCTTTTCTTCTTGGCCTCTTCCTCTTCACGCTTTCGAACCCTTTCCTGCTCTATCGCCTCTTGCTTCTTGATCGCGGCAAGCGACGACGCATCCGCCTTCACGCTATCGAACGACCTTTTCAGTCCGCTAACATTACGGGCAACTTCTGTCAATTCTTGCTTTAAGCCCATGGCATTACACTTTTGAGCAATTGTATTCGCGAGCGTCTGCAGTTCCTTTAATTTTTCTGGCGCTTTGAGTGCTTCAGCCTGAAGAGATAACTTTTCAATCTCAACCAACATCGCCGCAGCGAGTAAGGCAGCATATTTGACGCGATAGGCATCACAATACATCGCACGAACGGCCTTGACCACCGGATATTTATTCCGTTCATCATCCTTTTCAACATCCACGACCTTAAAGACCTTGTCTGCGGCTTTCGCATCTGGGTTCTTCTGCTCCGGTGGCGGTGCGGCCGGCGCATTTGTGGACGCCGGCGCATTTGTGGACGCCGGAGGCGTTGCCATAGGAGGCGCGTTTGTCGCTGGAGCTCCTGCTTGGGCAGAAGCCCCTTCTCCAAAGGCTGGAGTGCTATACGCGGGTTCTTGGGGCACAAGCCGATCCTTGACCTCATCCCCCGTTGCCACAAGAACCGCATCGCGCGCGTTATTGGCGTATTGAAAGGCTTGTGTCTCGCACTCCTTGATGTAGGCAACAAACTTGCCTGCACTTGCCGCTGCCTTCTTCAAAGCTCCCGTGGCGGTATCCTGTGCCTTGACAATGGCTGCGGCTTCCTGCTTCTGGCGATTTTCCTCTGTTCGCATAAGAGCGAACATGACAAGCCCCACGATGACCAAGATCCCGATGACAACACCACCGACGATCATCGCTGCGAGCTTCTGTGCTTTGCGTCTCTGTTCGGCGATTGCAGCGAGCTCCTCATCCAATTTACTTCCGCCTTCGACACCAGGGGCTGAGGGAGAGAAAGGTTCTTTGGTTTTCCGTGAGAAGATGAAGGTCGGCTTGCCTTTCTTGGTCATCACGGTAGTTTCCGAGGGAGACGGCGTGTTATTGACCGGAAGATCCACGGTAGATGTCGGCGGACGCCTACCCTTGATCATAATCTTCTTGCTAGAGGTCGCGAGGTTTACCGGGCCAGCCTTAGCGAGGTAGCGTCTCATATCACTTAACAAGGAGCCATACGTTGGATAGCGCTTAGAAGGTTCCTTTTCCATCATGCGCAGGATGATCGCATCCACCTCCTCGGGCACCGCGCTACCTCGCAGGTTACGGAGAGGAGCCGGGTCGGAAATAAAGCGCGCCTTCACAACCGCTGCAACATCCGTGCCATCAAAGGGTGGCACACCAGCGATCGCATGATACAAGGTTGCACCTAAACTGTAGATATCCGAGCGGAGATCTGTGGGCTGCTTATTTACCTTTTCTGGGGGGATATAAAAAGGCGTTCCCCAGATCTCCGTTGTAGCCGCATTAGACATCGCAGCCAACCCGAAGTCGAGTAACTTCGCATTCTTGTCGTTGTCAAATAAGATGTTCTCTGGCTTGACATCTCCATGGACAAGGCCCGCTTCTGCAGCTTCTCGAAGACCTTCCGCGATCTGCTGTCCCACAAGCATGACCACCGTAGGATCAAGGGGGCCCTGCTCCACCATCATCCGGTCCAAACTTCCCCCTGTAAGAAGTTCCATCACAATAAAGGGCTGTCCCATCGCCTGACCAAAAGAATAGATCTGCGAAATGTTGGGATGGTTCAGCTTGGCTGCTGACTGCGCTTCACGCTGAAAGTTTGCAATAAATGTCGGATCATCGCCGTAACGCTTTTGCATCACCTTGATAGCGACTTCACGATTAAGAGCTTCATCGCGCGCGCGATAGACACCGCCCATACCGCCCATCCCTAGAAATTTGAGCAGTAAAAAATTGCCAAAACGAGCGGGCACTTCAAACTCAAATTTACAGGCTGCACACTTGATCCCCTCAAAGGCTCGCCTGTTGGTCACGTCCAGAACCGCGCCACATTTCGGGCAGGCAGTCGAGGTCAATGGTTCGGTGACAATTTGAATCTCACTATTGGCTTCCATAACATTGTCCTAATACCGGGCTGTAGACACACTCGCATACCACGTTAATTTAAATTAATGTAACATACCTTTGGACGCAGATGCAAGCGCGATCATCCGTAATTCCAAGGTGCTTTTTTCTCGGAAATCATTGCGCTGTAATTCGAAGAGCAGGTGGTAAGGACCTGGATCCATTCGGATTTTTTCCACAAGATGGCCGCGCCGAAACCAGACACCTCGAATGAGACGACCATCGCTTAAACGCATGCTCAGCTGGAGGTGATCCCCCCCCTGCCCCATGGTGGAGACCTGATCGAAAGAGACATCGCGTAACCCCCAACGGGGAATACCATGCCCCTCCCCAAAGGGCGCAAGCCGCTGCTGGGCATCATGGAACGACACGGTCAACTCTTCGGGTGACAGCCAGCCATCACATTTCATGCGTCGCTGCTGCTCATCCATGTGGTTGCGCTGTTTCTCGCACTCCCCTTTAAAACGTTGGCCGAAGGCCTCTAGGCAGCCACTCCGCAAGGTGAGTCCTGCAGCACGGGCATGACCTCCAAATCCGAGGAGCAGATCCTGGACGCCCTGCAAGGCCTCCACTGCCTGATACCCATCGCCTGCCCGGACAGAACCGCGCCCTGTTCCATCCGCCTCAAGGGCTATGACGACCGACGGCAACCCCGTCAACTCGCTCAGACGAGCAGCCACAATGCCCAACACCCCCTCATGCCATCCCTCGGTTCTGGGACCTGCCGCGACAATGGCGCCTGTGCTTTTTTCCTTACGCTCTTCAAGTCCGCACTGGAGGCGTGCTGCAGCCATAAGCCTCTTTTCGACGGTCATCCGTTCAGCATTCAAATTATGTAATTCAGCTGCCAGCTGGGCGGCGCGATCCTTGTCGGTCGTCGTCAACAATTCATAGGCGACCATCGCAGAGCCCATGCGCCCTGCAGCATTGATTCGTGGACCCAACAAAAATGCGAAGGTCGTGGCACTCATCTCTTCTCGCCCATTCTGGGCTGCCCGCGACAGCAAAGCCTTCAAGCCGACGCTTGCCCGATTCCACTGACGGAGGGCATGAGTAACCAGCGTCCGGTTCTCTCCTTTCAACGGCACGACATCAGCTACGGTTGCAAGTCCCACACCGGGCAGCAAGTCACCACTCAAGGAGGCCCCAGTGTACCAGCCCTCGGAACGACCCCGTTCGACCAGTGCATAGACCAACTTGAAGGCAAGACCAGAGCCACAGAGCGCCTCAGCACCTGGAGCATGCGCCACGCGCGGATTGACAATCACAGCGGCCGTGGGTAAGGTCGGGCCAGGTTCATGGTGGTCGGTGATGATCACCTCGAGACCCTGTTGATTTAGCCACTCCACTTCAGCAACCGAGTTGATCCCGCAATCCACAGTTATCAGGAGCGAAGGGCTCGCCCCCTCCAGACACCGCTGCAACCCCTTCAGGGTCAAGCCATAGCCCTCTGCCTCACGCAACGGGAGAAAGGGTGTAACCTCTGCACCCAGACGCTGCAATGCGGTGACCAAGGTGGCGGTGGCCACCACGCCGTCCACGTCAAAGTCGCCATAAACTACCATGCGTTTTTTTGCATGGATAGCCGACCAGATACGCGCCACCGCCTCTGAGATGCCTGGAAAGTCAAAGGGCCTACCCAGTCCTTTCAGGAGATCCCCCTGCAAAAAATCGCGGACCTGTTCCGTTCGCGTGTACCCTCGTGCGACCAAAAGCCGTCCAAGGGGAAGGGGAAGCTCAAACGCCTCTGCGATTGCCAAGGCGATCCCTTCATCGCAGGTGCTCTCTGCCCAATATGTCTCCATCGCGTTTTAGTGCCCCTCTTGGTTACGGCGAGCTTCTGTCTTTTCCCGTTCGTCCGCCAGCGGTTCAGTGAACTTATTTGCTTCCCCACCCCTTGACAACCTCTTCAAAGGTCGGCACCTGATGAGGGGGTAGCACCGCGAGCCTGAGCCGTTCATAAAGCTGTTGCGCCAATCGATCCTCTCCCGCTTTCGTGGCCATGCGGATGGTTTTGGCCAAGTAACGGACCACAACAACGGTCTGGTGCTGAGACGGTCGGGTCTGGGCGGTCTTCAACAGTGCATCTGCAGCCGTGAGGGCCAATCCAAGATTCGGTGCCGCCCGCCACTGCTTCTCGGAAACCGACCCTGCAAAACGTCCTCTCAGAACGCCCAACATCAAGGCCTGATTTACCGCGTATTCACACAGCGACACTTCCGTTTCTTTTGCACACGACAGCCCTAATGACGCCCAATAAAGTGCATGGGTCTCTGGCATACGCCAATCCAAGGAACCATACCTCTTCTCAAGGACAACCATCTGCCCCATGTCCAATCGCATCCTGGCCAACACCGGCCTGTTGGTCTCTGAAACGCAAACCGTCCCATTGCTGTTGACGCAGGGCGCCAAACTCTCCAATAGAAAGGCTTTGTAATGAGCATGGGCTGTATCCAAATTTTCCCCGATCTTGTGCTGATACATCCATGCGAGCTCCCGATAGAGCTTGGCATCTCTCGGATTAAAACGAAGCGCTTCGTCGCGCAACAGAGAGATGCCATTGAGTACCCAGCGCAAACGGTCCTCTGGACGGTTCATCATCACACTGATGTTATACGCGAGGTTCCACGCGTTAAAGGTCCAACCCTCTGAAGCCTTGGGATCTAACATCGTGATCCAATTCGCCAGCTGGACCAATTCCAAATAGCGCCCCTCCATTTGGAGGCGGCTCACCCGAAACCAGAGCACCTCCGTCACCAAGCCACGGAAGCCCCCCAGTCCGACCATCACGAAATTCAGTGCCGCGGGAGCCTGGCCACTATAGGCCTCTCCCATCCCAGCGGGCTGAACGCGACGACGCTGCGCGAGGCCCTGGCTCTGCCAGGAAGCGACTGCGCAGAGCGCCAACAGAAGGAGGAGAAGGAAAGAGTGTTTTTTTTCCTTAAACATACTTTAACTCAAGAGTCAGTGAACATCCAATATCCAACACGGAAGAACCAATATCCATCGGAAATGCGGCATCTCCCCTTGGATGTTGGACATTCCGTGTTGGATATTGGATATTCATTTCTTCTCTTCCACACACCAGAGTGTCGTCTTCGAGCGGATGTAGATGCGCTTGCCGACAAAGGCGGGAGTGGCACTCACGGACTCGCCCATGGGAATTGTAGCCACTTCCTTGCCCTCCTTGTCTGCTGTGTAAATTCGGAAGCGGCCTTGTTCACGATCCGCCACAAAAAGTTTGCCCCCTGCGATGATCGGGGACATATAAAAACCATGATCGCTCTGTTTCTCCCAGATACGCTTGCCATCCTCCATGCTATGACAGACGACATCGCCTTTATCATTTGAGAAGAAGACGAGTTGATTAAAAGCTACAGGACTTGAGACATCTGGCAGGCCACCTTCATTCCAGAACCAGCACTGCTTGGGATTTCCGTCGGGTTGCATCTTAAAGGCGATCAACTGGGACGCTTCATTTGCCGCGACCCAGGTATCACCCTCACACGTCAGCGACGGCGCGATTTCGCCTTCCACCGCATTGACCGACCAAAGCTTTTTTCCCGTGGCCATTTCAAGTCCCCACGTCTGTTTGGCGGCATTGACGATTAACTGGGGCTTGTCGCAGATCATCATCACCAAGGGGGTTGACCACGACATGCCCACCTCTGTACGAGGCATCTCCCAAAGAATCTTCCCTGTTTGTTTATCAAAGGCGATAATCTTTGCGTTCTTCTGGTGGTCCCATTGAACCAGCAGCATCTGACCGCAATAGACCAAGGAAGAGACATGCCCAAAGGAGTTATCGGGCCGACCGAGGTAGACCTGCCACACTTTCTTTCCCTCATGATTAAGTGCAACAAGATCCCCCGTGCCAAAAATCGCATAGACGTGCTTTTCATCACACGCCGGAGACGCTGCGGCAAAGCCGGCGTCTTCAAAGGGCTCTGGCAGGGTCTCGCCTTGGGTCGCTCCATCGGTGATGTTGACATCCCATACGAGTTGCCCTGTCTCAGGGTCGTAGGCCAATACCCGACGGGCCTCTTTATCGCCTGTGGTCAGAAAGAGACGGTTGCCCCAGACTGCTGGACTACTCGAGCCCTTGAACGCCAAAGACCGCTTCCACTTGATATGCGTCCCTGCCTCAACATTCCATGTTGCGGGGGGCATCGCCGAGAGCGCGACACCATTCATGTGCGGTCCACGAAAGAAGGGCCACTGCTTATCCATCTCCTGCTGGGGAGTTCCCTTCTTACAGGGACAGACATTCTCCTCCCCTGGTTTGAGCAAAGGATTCTTCAAACGGGCACGCAAATCCGACTCCTCTTTCGAAGGCTGGCGTCTGGACTGTCGCCACTCCATCCCTGCGGCCACGAACAATAAGAGTATACTTGCGAGCAGAATCACGATGATTGTCCGGCGATCCGTGGTAGCAGGATCAGCATCTGAAAGTCCCCTCGGATCGGGGATCAGCAGGCTCACGCGCCAAGCAACGCCAAAGCACCCCGCTGTGACCAACAAGCCCAGCACCAGTAGGAGCATGCCACTCTGTCGAAAGGTAAACCCACTAAAATAGGCGCGACGCGCCAGAAGATCCATCTGCCGCGCAAAGGCCACCGTCTGCTCGTCATGCGCTGTTGTGCGTCCCTTTGCCAAAGCCTGAGCCAAAACGTCTGAACGCACCGTCTGCGTGACATCCGACCGCATCCAGTCTGTCGCCAACAAGGTCGCGACGGTCAAACTAAAAACCAGCGCAACAAAACCGATTCCTCTAGCGCTCTGGCGTAAGGTGTGATATTTCATGTGTGTCTCGTGTGTCAGCATGATGTGTTCGCAGGGGTCAGGGTATTTACTGCTAGAGGCCTTTGCAAAAGGCTCGCGCGAGATTTTGCCATTGTTCGTTGGTCAGTTTCTCGGGACGCGCATGCGCATCAATACCCGCCCTCGAAAAAAGTATGGCTAATACCTCGTCGGAGTGAATAATAGGAGGTGGCGACTTCCGGAAGATTGCTCCTAATTGTTTGCGACGGTGCATAAAAGCTTCGCGCGTCAGGCGATCGAACCAGTGATGTTCATCCACGGTCAAAGAGGAGGGATGACGATCGAGCCGAACCACCGTAGAAGCGATCTCGGGGCGGGGCCAGAAGCAGGAAGCCTTCACCTCTCGGATGCGCTTGACGTGATAATCCAATTGCAACCAAACACCTGCTTGACCCCGTGCTTCATCGTCTGGCCCTGCAACAAAACGGTCAGCCACTTCGGCTTGAACCAGCACAACAAAACATTTGGGGGCAAGCGCATGACGCGTATAATCCAAGAGGATACGCGTGCCGACTGAATAAGGAAGATTGGAGATGCAAGCATCAAAGCCTGCCTCATCGCTCTCCTGATCTCTCAACAACTCATCCAAGTCCAGTTCCAAAGCATCAGCTTGAATCATGGTCAGTTTTTCAGGATGTCCCAAGGCTTCAGCGAGTCTGCCTGCGAGCCGAGAATCTTTTTCAACGGCCACAACCGAGGCGCCCACCTCAAGCAAAGCTTCGGTTAGCACACCTAGACCCGGACCAATCTCGAGCACGCGCTGTCCTTTGCAGACCCCTGCAGCAGCGATAATGGCATCCAGCACATTGCGGTCAATCAGAAAATTTTGACCTAAGGTTCGGTTCGGATGGAACCCATTTTCAATGCACCATGACTTGACTTGTGATGGCGACGTAAGATTCACAATCCCCTTACGTTCAATTATTTTTTAGGTGAGGGCAGTTCAAAGACTCGGATATAGGAGTCTTTGCGCAACCGCGTAATCCACTCTTTGTAGAGCTGTTCCGCCTTAGCCATCTTGAGCCGGCCCTCCGCATACACCTGAGCCTCCTCAAAGGTGAGCAGTCGGACATCCTGCTGTTCGTCCTTGCGCAAGATATAACCATACGATCCCAGTTCAATCACGGGCGAGACCTCGCCTGCCTTCAGTTTCGCTAGCGCATCTGCCAGCTCTTTACGGAAGGCGTCCTCTGGATTGACCTTCCCCCAAGAGCCACCCATTGCAGCCTTTGAATCTTTAGAATATTGACGAGCCAGGTCAGCAAAGGACTTCCCCGCCTTGAGCGCAGCACTGATCTTGGTCGCGCGTGCTGCAACGGTTTCATCACTCTCTTTTTCTGGCGGGTCCAGAACAATCATGCTGACGGTGACAGCCGACTCGGTACGATAGCGCTCTTTGTTGGCCTCATACTCCGCGCGCACTTCTCCCGGCGTGACATTGACACGTTTCTCTACATTCTGATAACGCATGGCGCTCAAAAGCATATCCTGCTCTAGGGTCTGACGCCACTCCTCCTTGGTGATCTTGCGGTCTGCGAGGATGACGTTGAGCTTCGCTTCATCATTATCAAAGTTGTTCACGAGGATCTCTCGGACCCGCGCATTGACTGCCCACGGCTGGAGTTGTACCTTCTGTTTTTTTGCAGCATCCAGAATGAGACGACGATCAACCATCGCTACCAACGCGATCCGATACATGTCACGCAGACGCTGTTCGCGCTCTGCCTCGGGGACCTGGTCAATTGATTGCCGACGAACCTCGTTCATCACCTCCGCGATCGTGATCTTTGCTTCGTTCACATAAGCAGCAACACCATCCAACAGACGGGCTGCTCGCTTTTCACCCTCTTGAGCAACAGTGAAAAGTGAAAAGTGAAAAGTGAAAAGTAAAAAAACCAGAAAAGCCGTCCATGGACGCTTCGCTGCGGAAAGACTATTCAGTGTGCTCATACGATTCCTTTTAGTAAAATTGATTTATAGTTTACTGCTTTCACAGCGGATGTTCAACTGTGAAAGGCAGCCAAGCCAGAGAAATCGTGGGAATCGTGAGAAGTCGTGACCGAAGGAAACTGTCGTGAGCAGTCGTAGGAAGTCGAGCACCCTCGAGAGAAACCGACCCACGGCTTTTCCCGACCTCTCTCGACATCCTTCGATTCTCCCGCCCGCTTCCGACTGCGCTCGACTTCTACCGCCCCTCGCTTCTCTCGATTTCTTACGACTTCTTCCGGCTACCCTCGCCCCACCTTAATTATCGAGCTGCTTGAAGAAGAGCACCTTGTGCTCGTGATAGTCGCCGGCGCCTCCCTTGGGATAAGGATCGCGCGCGACGACAGCCACAGCGCGTCCGCCCGCGAGCGAGCGTGATTTCGCCAACGAGAGTGGCGCAATGACCTCGGCCTGGAAGAAATAGAGGAAGAGTTGCTGGCGATCCGACATGGAATCGAGCGAAAAGGCATACATCATCTTACGGTCAACCTCAAAGAGCTCATTCGGGAGGGCAACGCCGAGGCAACTCCTTTTATCTGCATTGTACCATGCCATCTGGGCAACAGCCGGGCAGGAGACTATGCTCTTATCCATTTTGCCATTCAACTGATAAGTCTCAACAAGCTGGCTCAATTGCAAAGCCCACGCATTGGCAAATTCTTCCCATCTGTTTTTGCTGCCGCTAAAGATCTTTTCCGTCAGGTTTTCTGTCTCAGGACGCGTGGAGACAGAATAATCGTATGGAACCCCTGTAATGGCGAGCTTTAAGATATTGGTGCTGGTTGACAACGGATTGATACGAACTCTGTTTGCCAGAGGAAGCGTCCCCTGCGCATCTGCGGCATTCATAAAACTTCCATACACATAATCGGGATCTTTATTACCTTGCTTATAGAGGCGAATCGTCCTGAAAAACGCATCGCTATCATCACTGCTGGGGTCGGGTGCTTTTTTCGTTCTATAGTTCGTCGGGATATCGTCCTTGTACTGATAAGGACGGATCAGGAACCCCAGTTCGCCTGGAGAATATAGGGTTTGCATATTCGAATTGCTCATAAATATATCGGAGTCCCGGCCATCGTTTCCAAGAAGCGATCGCGTAACCGAGTGCATACCCATGGCCGAATAAGTATCCGCATGATTATTGACCCAGTTCATCGCAAAGTGGTTAAAGCGAGGATCAGGAACCTCTAAGCTCTGCCACTCATAAGGCATTTTTTTAGCGGCCAGATTTTTCGCCAGCCTCACAGGCGCCGTTTCAAAATATAAAAGGGGGAGCGGGATGTCAATGCTGGGATCTTTCGCCTTCACGGCTGCCACCAGCCGATTACACGGCACCAGATCCACGACAGACCCCTTGCTGTTCTTGATGAGTGCAGAAGAGATGGCTAACACCACACTGAAATCACTTCCCTCGGCAAAACCGGTTGTCTTGATAACCCCGTCCTCATCAATCATGGGTATTGTTTTGTTGTTGACGGCATCCCCGGTCAGCGGGAGGTCAACCGTGACATAGCACGCATCCTCTGCTGGCGGTTGGCCCAAGATACTTGCGGGATTAAACGTGCCCTTGCCGACAAATTCATAACGCAACTCATTCGCACCCTTCGATGCCAGGGATGCAGAAGTTGGCTCACCTGAACGGTTAGCCAGGACACTGATAAAACCCTTAACCTCCAACGTGTACTGTCCTTGCCGCTCCGTTGCTATGTTTTTAAAGGGATAGCAGACTCTTGCCTGCAAACCAAAGTTGCCAAATGTCGGAGCGCCCATATCCTCAATCAACTGCACATCCACAACCGTCTTTGCGCTTGCGCCGCTCCCTTCAACACGGGTTTTAATCTCTGCTCCGCTGTTATTCGCGATGATGAATTGACAGATCAGCGGTGTCAGCTTGACAGACGGCGTATCAAGGCCCCATGTCAAATTAGCATCAGTGGCTAGATAGTCAGCCAGCAAGCCCGGCAGGACACCTGCTACATAGGAGTTATCTGCGGAGGGGAAGGCCTGTCTGAAAGCCGCTTCAAATTTGGACTGAAGCGATGGAGCGGCAAAACCCGAACCACTGAGAGCCCCGGCAACAAAAGGTTGCCCGTCTGGAACACCCAGATTGCAGACCTGGTCAGGCGCCGTGGCAGGTGCCTTGGCAAACCCATCTGTGACTAACAAATGATTTCGTGCATTATCATAATTGAAGAGTTCACTATCCCCTTTTTCAAAGAAATCGAGCGCGGGACTATCCGAATCACCTCCAAAAAATTTACTGTTGGCGCCTTTCATGCAGGCATAGAAATCTTGAAGCGTTGAATAATGAATATCCTGAACCGTCCGCTCGGTAAAAGCTTTCGCCTTCGTCCAGTCAACAATCGTGCTGCTTTGGGGATCCGTCAAGAGCGAAGCGATACTCACAAGGTTTGAACCACTCCTCACCATATTAGTACACCCATTGACATTGAGCATGTCCGACACATTCACACATAGAAAAGCATAGCGTCCCACATCACGCCGATTCGACCCCGAGACAACACTCATTCTTCGCCACTGCGCATCCAAGGAGGTGACCCGGGCGTCGTTCACAAGGGAGGCCGGAAGAAAACTGAGCGCCTCCAGTGAGAGCACACGTGCGGGCTCCGCATCCGAAGCATCCGTAACAGAGGTGAGGCACCGTCCTCCCGCCTTCCAATGGTCAGGGAACTTCTTTCCCTGCACAGGAGCCCCATCTTGAACTTCATTTCCCTCTACGACTTGATACCGATAGCCCCTGAGATCCGCATCCACCTGGTCCATCGCGCGATAAAGGGCCGTCTCCAAGAGGTGCCGCCCCACGACCGCATGGCGATAACTTGATGACGATTGCCGTTCCACACGCATGTAGATCGCAAACGACACCGCACTGATGATCATGAAGCTTAAAAAGCCCAATACGACGAGGAGGGCGGAGCCTTTTTTCTCTGTCTTAAATTCTAATCTCATAGTCGTTTACCTTTACTACTGCTGCTTCAGGCGATTTCGATTTGGGAAAGAAATCGCCGTTGAAAAGGTGTCTTCAATATCACTTTGAGTTTGCCTTTTGAACCGGAGCTTATAAGGCTTCCCCCACGGGTCACGCAAGGCGCCATTCACCAACTTGGCATTCAAAAAAACAACCTTGTTCTGCCCTGTTCCCAGTAGTTCCTTTAAAACAGACTCCGTCGCCTCAACCTCCGCCCCCCCCTCTGGTGGCGGCACGGGCCAGCCATCATACGCGGCCTCATACGCCAGCCAGGCGCCGATCAGCTGACGGACCTCAGTGTTGGCCTTGGCAATACGCGCCACCTCACGTGCACGGGAGAGCGCTGTCGCTGATGTGGCCATCAAGATGCCAAGCATCCCCATCACCGTCAACATTTCAATCAGTGTAAAACCTCTGCTTGAGCGCTGCATCTCTCCTCCTTATTGCGACCACCAAGTGGTCGCAATGACGTGATTAAAAACTTCTCAATTCTCCACACCACCAAGTGGTCGCAATGACGTGATTAAAAACTTCTAATCTATATAAGTCTTGATATCATCAAACCCAGGTTTGCCTCGCTTGTTATCTGCAGCGCCTTTTCCCAGCATCATATCAGGCCCGCTCGAGGCTGCACCAACATCATAATTGACCATACGGCTCCCCTTTTTAAGTTCTACCTTGACGGTTACGTAATCGGGGAAGGGGGTGCCGACTGCAATAAACTCGAGGCTGCTCAGCGTGACACCTGACTCATTCTGCTCGACAATAGATCCGGACTGCGCTTGCGGGCTCATCTCTGAATCAAAGTGTGAAACCGTACGCGTAACGCCACTATAGGAAATATGGGTTATAGAACGGAGAGGCTTGTTTTTCTCAGAGGTCCCCGTGAGCGTGTAGAAGGAGAGCGATGATCCGCTAAAATTCTGCGCGCCCAGCGTGGTGACCGCTTTTGGCAACGTTTTCTCGTCAATGGCAGCACTGGCATCGCGCTGGATCGCACCAAAGAGGGCGCGGATTTGCTGGTAGGTGTCTGCACGATGCCGACCCGTACGCCAAGCTTGGCTCGTCTGCTGGAAGATCATTCCCAACATCATCACAATCATAATCAAGATGGTCGCCGCCACCAAGACCTCGATCATTGAAAAACCACTGTTGTTACGCTTCATATTCTCATCCTTAATACCGCACCTCAGCATAGAAAAGAGGTTGTGCACTGAGACGGAAACGCTTTGCGTCCGATGGCCCCCTTCCCATATCCGTGTCCAAGGAACGCACCATAATCCCGAGAAGATAATTGGATCGCTCGACCACCTGAATCACATCCAATTCATATTCATAGAGATTTCCGCTCTCATACTTAAAAGCTTTTTCAGCACCAATCGCAGTTTGAACTTCTGCAATGATTGCAGCCTTGACGGTCTCGAAATCACTCCCAGGAACGGTTTGGCTGGCTTTGGCGACAGCGATGCTCAACACATAGTCAGCAAACATGGATTGCTTGATATCCGACTGGCTCTGCATACTTTCACGCAAGCCCAGCGGATAGAGCACCGCCATGCTCAGCACACCGACAGCCAGAACAAAGACTGCCATGTTGACTTCGATCAATGTAAAGCCGGAACGTCTCATTTCTTTACTCCTGTGAAAAGGGCGCCCAGGCCCTTTTCCACATCTAGTTCAATTCAACCTTATCACCGCCCGTAATACCCCCGTTCGAATCCACTGTGATCGTCGCGATTGGCTTCGTTTGTCCCTTGACCGACTGGTCATTGATGATCACACTGCCGCCGACGGTACTGCCATCCGGCTTGAACATGAGGGTTGCTTCAGTACCAAAGTAAATGTTCTTGGGCAAGGAGGCCACAGGGGAGGCCTCAATCCCATAGAGATCGCCAATCTGAAAGTTTGCGGTGTTGGCCCCTCCCCCTGAGACAAAACACCACAGCAGTGTCCGATTCGTGGTGGATAGTTGATCCCCGGTCATGCCCGATTCTAAAAAACCAGAGTCGCCAGGCTTAACCATCCCTTCGACCTCTATATACCCGGCCGTATCAGACGATAGGTTATAAATGCGTCGCGAACCAAAGGCGTAATCACCAGCAGTCTCTTTAGCTGTAGAGGCCTTCCCGAAGATCGTATCCAAAGGTGTGAACTCGTCTCCGATCTGGCTGCCGGAAACACTCGTGACCCGACCCAGGGCTTTGCACACCACATACAGATTGGCCTGAGGCGTGGAGCTCTGGGCGCTCTCCGGATAACAGACCACCGCCATTCTAACGCCATCAATGCAGGCCCGTTGACGTGCCTGTTGCAAGGTCGCCACAAAGTTAGCCACAGCCCGGCGACGCGTCATGCTTCGCACAGCAGAAAAATAACCCGTGACTGCAACGGTCGCTAAGATGCCCATAATGGCCATCACTGCTAACAGTTCCATCAGGGAGAAACCACGTCTGTTCTTTATTTTAATCATCTGCACCCACTTTTCTCACGCTCAACGTGTGACATAAACCGTATCGTAGTCATAGTTAATCGTCACCTTGAAATAGTTGAAGCTACCGCTTTTACTAGGGTCCGGATAGCCAATCGGGCAACTCTCCGGAGCAACCTTTTGCGCCAATGCTTCGCGCAAAGAGATAATTCCGAGGCCGGGCACCTGGGTCAACAAGGCGGAAGTGTCCACATACTCTCTTTTAGTACTCTCGAGCAAAGGCGCAAAGACCTCCGCATTCTTGGTGCCACTATAGACGACCTTGTTCGTGCTCACCGTGTCCCCTGTAGCCAGCGGCCAGTGCCCCTCCACGGTCCGGTAGTTCATAAGGGCCATCTGCAAGACAGTGCTCGTCGCATTGATCCGCTGCTCCTTACCCTGCTGGATCGACTTCATCGCCGCGCCAGTCGCAAGGGTGGCAATGATCGCCATAACGACCATCACCATCATCAGCTCGATTAAAGTAAAACCTTTTTTCATATCATTCCTTTATTGCGCCCACTCATCCACCTTCGCGGATACGGCTACGGTGGACATAGTGGTCGCAATGACGTGATTAAAACGTTATTGACTACCACTCCAGCTCTGGCGGTTATCCTGAGAATTTTTGGCGCCTGTCTTGCCATCTGCTTTTCCTTGGGGGCCGCAGGACCAGACAATTACCGAGGCACGTATGGGGTCGCCATTTCCAGGTATCGGCCCGAGCACCGCATCGTTGCTGTCTATCTTGCCATCCAAATCCACATCCACGCGAAACTGGAGAATGTGCTTCTGCAGTTCAGCATTAGCAGGCAATGCGCCAAGGGACGCGGTCACGAGGGGTATTTTTCGAACGATCCGTTGTCCCCACGGGGAAAACAGGCCGAAGCGCTCCGGACTATTCTGATTGATCACTGTCACTCCATTGGCGTCAGTCTTAACCGTGGCCACATCCAGCAGGTTCGCCTCTTGCAACACCTTGCAGACTTCATTGTTTACATTGCCATTACTTCTCAAGAACTCATCTGGCCATGATCTTTCGTTCAACAGGTAGGTGCCCATCGCGGTCGCCACATTCGAGACCAACTCTTGGGAACGGGTCTGCCACGCCAGGGTCTGGGCATACGAAAAACCAGTCGTCAAGACACCGATCAGCAGGCCGATGATGCCTATGACCACTAACATTTCAACCAGCGTAAAACCTTTATTTGATGCTCTCTTCATCAGACATTTCCTCAGAACGGGCTTGATACGTGAAGCCCCTACATCTTTCCGCCCACGATATCGTCCTTGATCCACGTCTTCGCCTCGGTCGTCAATGACTCCCAAGGGGGAAACGTACAACCGTCCTTCCCTGCAGACCAGATCCTGTAGCTCTGATGGGGCGGGGCCGAATAATAGAAGAACTCGCGTCCCCATCCATCCGTCACCGTGGAATGAGCAAGGTACACACTGTTCTCACTATTTTTTTTGTCACCAGTCTGCATATACTTTCCCCTCTTCACAAGACCCAAGCCACCTCCGGCAATTTTGATGCCATAGATCTCTTTCCGAAAGCTCGACAACATATTCTCCAGATAGGGGAGCCACTGTTTCGCCGCATTTTCTTCTAGCCCTCGTTGAAGCTCCAGCTTTTGCAAGATTAACCCTTCTTCTTCCGTCTTACTCATCGGGTTGTTGCCCTTCCACTGCCCTTTCGCGAAGACAGTTGTCTTAGGTCCATTTTGCGAGTTCGGAAGACCCGCCACATCCACCCGCGGCAAGAGGAACGAGATCAGTCCAAACTTGAACCCCTTGTTATCAGCCCAACTTGTCCCTTGCGCATCTAAGCTGTCCACGATCTTATTAACACTGATCGCATTCGGATCCTTCAACAAACTTTGTAACTTATCGCGATACTCCGAATCCACAACCGGTTCATCTAAAAACAGTGGTGTCGGATATTCATAAGCCATCGGCTGCGCCCGTGCACAGGCGGTCGCGGCCCCAGCAGAGCCTCTGTTTAAAGGTTCGGCTGTATCATCGTCTCTCTCAATCAGCTGCAGGTTAGGGTTTTGATAATTCTGGACAGCCGGATACATTCCATACGCAGCATAGTAACCCGAAAGGGCGAACTGGAGACACTCCAAGCGTTTGGTCGTGACAGAACGCGCCTTTGCGTCAGCGGCAACGTTAATCAATTTAAAGGTGGCGCCCATGAGAATACTAATGATCGCAACCACGATCATCAACTCAATCAGGGTAAAGCCTTTATTCTTTTTCATAGCGTAAACCTCCTTCCACCTTACGTCTGCTGCCCCATGGTGGTGATAATCTGGATCATCGGCATGAACATGGCCACCACGATCGTACCGACGATGACTGACAAGAAAATAATCATGATCGGCTCTATAATCGAGGTCATGCCCGCCACCGCATTATCCACTTCGTCATCATACGTATCCGCGACGCGGGTCAACATATCCGCAAGTGCGCCCGTCTCTTCGCCCACTTCGACCATGGAGATCACCATCGGCGGGAAGACCTTGCTCTGCGCCAGAGGCTCCGTCATACTTTCGCCCTCTTTGACGGCATCATGCACACTCTGAATAGCCCTTGCGATCACCGCATTTCCCGAGGTGTCGCGCACAATGTCCAATGCCTGGAGCACCGGCACACCTGACGAGAGGAGCGTCCCAAGGGTACGCGTCATACGCGCAATTGCTGTACGGCGAACCAAGGTGCCAAAGGCCGGCATTCTCAGTTTACAGACGTCAATAAAGTAGGCCCCGCCTGTCGTCTTCTTGAAGACCGTAAAGAGAAAGACAAAACCACCAATTCCGCCAAGAACAAGCAGGCCGTTGTTCATCACAAAATTACTGGCGTTCATGACAAACTCTGTAATCGGGGGCAAGGGCTTATCACCCAAGAGGTCTCTGAAAATGTCTTTAAACTTGGGGATCACCTTAACCAAGAGGAAGCCTGTAATACCGCAGGCGGCAAACAAAACGATAATCGGGTAGATCATCGCCCCCTTGACCTTGTTCTTGATTTTCTCGGCCTTCTCAGCAAACTCAGCCAGTCGATTCAAGACAACTTCTAACACACCACCTGCCTCGCCAGCCCTGACCATGTTGATATAGAGATGGTTGAAGATCTTCGGGTGATTCTGAAGTGACTCAGAGAAGGTACTGCCGCTCTCCACGGATTCACACATCTCTTTCAAAGCTTCCCGCAACGTGAGATTCGGCGTCTGGCGCTCCAAGACATGCAGCCCCCGCAAGAGAGGCAAGCCCGCATCGACGAGGGTCGCCAACTGACGTGTCAAGACGGTCAAATCCTTCTGTTTTACACCTGGCCGTAAGAATTTGGGCATCTTCAGGTTAATATTGATGTCCATGGCGCTTTTCTTGGGCGCAACCTTCTTTTTAGGTGCAGGAGCAGATCCTCCCGTTGCAGGAGCTCCCCCGCCGGATGAAGCGGCTGCCGACTCCCCTCCTACGGCACCAATGGCCGTCGGGAACAGGCCTTGACCCCGCACTTTGGCAATCGCCTGAGCTTGATTAGGGGCCTCAATAGATCCACGAGTCTCTTGTCCTGCCGAATCAACAGCAATATAGGCAAATTTGGGCATAAGAAAGTCTCCACTAGACAGGTCTACCGTACAACACACGCTTCATTGTTACTCTTTTTAAATAGTACCACAGATTGCGCACGTGCTACAATCAAAATTTTAGGCGAGCGAGAGGCTTCCGAAGCATGCGGGGAGGTGAAAATTTCGCGCTGAAAGCGGCGCCCAGGAGACCCAGTGCGGAGAGGAAGTGGCATCGCCACATTTGTAGAAATTTCCACGCCAACTCTTCTCCATCAGGGGCCCCGTGAAGGGCTCAAAAAGTGCGTATGGAAGTCGGTATCGCAAGGTCCATTGCGCAGCCTGTTCTGACTCGACTACACGTGGCAACGAGGAGCAAATCTCGATCTGGCTCCCCCAGGCTAAATCCATGGGTGTCCACTTGGCAAAGCCATAAGGGCCCCGCGTGGGATCTTCAATGTAGGAGGCTAAGAGTGTCCCTCCCGCATTGATCTCGATGTTGAAGTATCCCTTGCCCATCACGGGTTGAACAAAAAACTCCACACAACTATCCGTGTAGACTGGACTCTGATACGCTGTCTGGACAGACTTTACATGGGCCTCATTGACACAGAACTGAACGTAGAGCGCCTCCCCGTCATGAAGCACATAGAAGCGGGTCTCGGGTGCAGTTCCATTCGATTCAGGACGAACAATAGCAACGCGTCCCTCTTCAGCAAGCGAAAAGTCGATGGCGGCCAGGGGTGCCGGCGTTATTCTGTTGATGGTGTAGTGAGTCATGTCACCTCGGCCACACCTGCTTGACGGTCACCCCATGGGCCTTTGCCAAGGCTTCACAGGCATCATGCTCTGGCGAGCGCGTCATGACTTCGCCCTTGTAAAGCCCTACCTTCACCGGAATCTCTCCATAAGGTGTCTTCACGTGCTCAAAACGGCGCTCCAGTACCTCGCGCCAGACAGGATAATAGCGAATGCCAAAGGTCGTCGTGCCTCTGAACAGCACTTCTCGTAAAGCCGCAGCGCATGGCTCAGGTGCCAGTACGCTTAAGAGAATGGCGGCACGCCCCTTCTTCATCACTATGGGCGTCTGCCAGACATCCAAGGCCCCCTGCTCCAGCAAGACAGGGACCAGCGAGGCAATCCACTCTGGATTGCAATCATCCAGATTAGCTTCCAAGACAACGAGGTCTTGGTCGGAAGTCAGAGGGCGGAGATCCGAGTTCGCAGGTGACATCAGGGTCGCGCGTAACACATTCGGTCGGTGATTCAAGGTGCGGTGGCCCAAGCCAAACCCGCTCTTCTCAATGAGCGTCTCCTCGGGTACACGTTCCAGCGTCTGTGTCCAGACACGCAAGAGTGCTGCCCCTGTCGGCGTCACCAGTTCAAACGGTTCGTCAGTCTGTCGGATGCTCAGCCCTTGCAACAGCTCTTGTGTGGCAGGTGCAGGATTCGGCATCTCGCCATGGGAACAGGTGATCGTCCCGACACCTGAAGGAAGCGGACCGCAACTCACACCGCACACGCCCAGCTGCTCGAGCGCCAAACACGAGCCAACAATATCCGCCACAGAGTCCCAGGCGCCTACTTCATGGAAATGAATCTTCTCGAGCGACGTGTTGTGAATCTTAGCCTCCGCCTCACCCAGCGCACGAAAGACGCTCAGGGCCAATTTTCGAGTCGCCTCCGAAAGGGGCGCCCCTGCCAACAAAGTCTCAATCTCCTTCAACCCCCTGTGCGCATGTTCATGAGGATCATGTGCATCCGGCCAGTCGTCCCTTTTCGCTTTTAACTGCTTGTCCGCCGTAGCTTCAGCGAAGGTGGATTCACTTTTCACTTTCACCCTCAGACCCGTTAGGCCGGAGGCGGAGGTCGCCTCGCTCTGCAAGGTTAGCTTTTCAGGAAAGAAAGCATTCAGTGTCTTTTCAATCGCGGGTAGATCGGCGCCAACGGAGACGAGCGCAGAGAGGATCATGTCACCGCTGGCCCCGCCCACACTGTCAAAACGAAGGTATTTTTTCATGGCGAAAGTTTTTTCCAGACACGCAACAGCTCGGACATTCCCCAAGCCTGTGCCACGCAACCCCGCGCAAGATGAGGCGCGTCTCCATCGCAGATTTCAGGGGTATGGCAGAGGCACCCCCGGTTGATCAGCTCAAGCGAGGAACTGAGCAGGGAGAGTCCTGTCTCCCGAGCCTCTTCACCATAAACCTTGACCAACGCTTCAACATAGAGCGGGAAGGGCCACGTCCAAGCTGTCCCATTATGATAGGCAGGTTTGCGGCGAGTATCCTCATCCCCTGTATATTGCCCTTGGTAGGGATGGCGTGGATCATTCAGCAACACACCGTCGCGCAAGACAGGTATCGCCGTTTTGACAGGGCGATCCGCTAGGCTTCGAATCGCGCCTGGCACCAGCAATCCTTCGCAGGCGCGCAGAATAGCCCGTTCCATCTCTGGATTGTGTAACACATCAAGGGTCACGGCCAACAATTGATTGGGTCTGAGCGTATCTTCGGGCAGCGCTTCTTTTGCAGGAACTCCTGATTGTGCACGCAGGCAGTCTGCGAGCCACCCTTCGGGCATCACAAAATAGCGTCGCACGGAGTCCGTCGCACGTTCCGCCAGCACGACCCACGAGAGGTCGATCGTGCGCGCCACGCTTTGGAGTGCTGCAATCCACAAGGCCTGGATATCAATCGGATATCCCTCGCGTGGCGTGGCTGCTGGATAGTTTGTGTCCATCCAAGTATAGTGGGGCGGACTGTAGATCAGAGCACTCTCAGGATCCATGCGGATACCATTGGGCGTACCGTCACGATAGTGCGAGAGGATTGAAAGCAAGACCTCGCGCAAGGGGCGTGTCCCGCAAAGCATATTTAGGACGCGGTCATCATCCTTCAAAGCCTTCATCAAGTCCCCTGCAGCCACACAGAGCCACAGCGGGGCGTCGGAGGTCTCACGGTTGGCATCATCCTCGCCACGAATCATATTGGGCAAGGTGCCCGCCTTTTCAAAACGTGCAAACTCACGTAAGATGTTCAGCGCGGCATCGTGCCGGCCCGCCGCAATCAGACCGCGCAAGGCAATCAAAGTGTCGCGTCCCCAATCCAGAAACCAAGGATATCCCGCGATGACAGTACTAAGCGCGTCGCGCCGGACCACATAGAGCGATAAAGCATCGGCTACGCCTTCAGCCAAGGGCATCTCTCGGCTGATGGCGGGCTTTTCCGCTGCACCATGCGAGGGAGCTTGCGCGCTGGCCAGGGTCCCTTCGTCATGACGCCAAGCAGAGAGCGTTGAGACCTCTCCCCCTTTAAGCGGCAGACCGAACCAGCCGGGACTAAAGAGATCACCCGACCCATCGAGCCCCCGCTCCGCCTCTTCCGGGTGCGGTACAAGGTATTGCCAAGCCTGCTCGCTCGAAAAATGTCCATGCGACACCTCCATGGAGAGGGTCTCATGGGCGGCAGGAGAGAAGGTGAACCCTTTAATCTGAGAGCGGATGGCAGCAGGCCAAGCCTTCTCAGGTCCTGTGTACGCCTTGGTGGTCTCATGGAAACTTCGCCATTCAATATCTGGGCGCAGGATCACGGAGACCTCGTCGTGTGCCTTCAACGCCTCCCCGTGTACATGGCGCATGATCACCAGATTGACGCGATTAGCCTCCTTCTCGATTTCCAGACGGAAGCTCAAGGGCACCCATTGACCCATACCGCACGGCACCGTGAAAAACCATTCAACAAAGCGGCCCGCAGGATCAGCGTCAAAATAGGTCAAACAACTCTTGTTGATCTCCTGCGAGTAACCACGATAGTTTAGCCAGGCTCGGCAACGTGTCCAAAAGATCCGTTTGTCCACAGGGACAGTCGGATGGGGATTGACCGCAAGCAAGCAATCATACTGGCTCCGCAGTTCGCCCCAAGCAATTCTCACCTGCGACATGGCGCCGGCGCCGTTGGACAGAACAGAAAGATACGTGCCATCCATCTCGCGGATCTGGCGTCCCAACAAGCGCGTCAACATGCTAGCACGCTCCCCGGGAGGCAAGAGCAAGACCGTGGATTCATGCCGCTGGATACCCGACGAGAGATAGGCGATGGTGTGCAACGTGCGACGCTCGGCACAGGTATTGTCACCTGCGTAGGGCGGAGGGGCAAGAAAGGCGCACCACTGTCCGTTCTTTAACTGCACAGACGTTTCCATACAGAGGGTGCGATCGCCCTCTTTCACCGTTGCCATAAAGGCGTGAGGCGCACGCACCAAAAGCAAATGCCCATGGGGTATCATCACATGCCGGCGCGTATCCTCTGGCCACGTCCATGTCGTACAAAGAGACAAGCCACCAGGTGTGCGAGTACAGAAGCCTAAGGGATCTTCAATCAAAGCCTCTCCTAAAGCATCTGGATCAACCTCTTCTGCAAGCGCAGCAGCCTGATCCTCCGACAAAACCAATTTAACCTTCATGGCCATCAGGTTCCGCCGCCGATTGGAAAGGCTCTGAGGCTCGGTGACGACAGGATCACCGAGAACCGAGTTCAAGTATTCCAGGTCTCCTTCGTCCGTCGTCAGGCAGACTGCCTGGCCGGGGGACAAGGTCACATTCGCGGCATGGAAGTGATGATGCGTTCCCGTCAACAGATCAATCATGCGCCCGGGCTTGAAGGCCTCCTGATCCCAGCGAGCCGTCACAGGCTGGTGACAATCCAAATTCACGAGGACCAGAAGTGAGGCCCCCTCGCCTGGGGCGAGTCCGCGTAAGAGCGCAAGATAGGAGCCCTCACCCTGCTGAATCATCCGTAGCTGCGACGTGCTCCCGAAGGCGGGATGGGTGGAGAGTAAGGTTGTGAGGCGCAAAAGCTCGTGTATTTGATTTTCGTGCGCCCCCCAGTTGAGTGCTGAAGCCCCATGGACATCAATCCGCTCAGAGGCAAACCACTCCACACCATTGGCCATTCCAAAGGCACCCTGATGTGAGAACAACGCCGAGAGTGCCGTGCGCATGCGCGCAAAGGTCGGGCCCCCCCGTGCGGCGAGACGCATATTGTCATGCGTCTCTGCAAAATGAATTAGGGGACCGCATTTCTCGGCAAGTGCAATGGCCTGTGGCAAATACCACTCGATGGCGGCGCGGTCATCGGTCTGAAAGAGTTCTGAGTAGGCCCAGTTTAGATGAGACTCGGAGAGAAGCCGCTCAGTGACCTGCACACTGCCGCCCAGACCTTCGAGCAGGAAGATACAATCGGGATACTCTTCTCGGACGCGTGCGACGATGTAGGTCCACGTCTCCACGGGAATCATATATCCAGCATCACATCGGAAACCATCAACCCCTTGCCGGCACCAGTAGAGAAAGACATTTGCCATATAGGCCCGCAATCGCGGATCATTGTAATCGAGTTCCACAAGATCTGCCCAGATTACCCCCCACGCCCCTGGGGAGACAAACTCGCCATCAGGTTTGCGATGATACCAGTCGGGATGATGGGTCTGAAGCGTGGAGGCCCATCCCGTATGGTTCGCAGGCAGATCGAGATAGAGATGACCTGAACGACTATGAACAGCATCCACCAACTCACGAAACTGGTCAAGGGGCGTGGCATGCGTATCGAACTCCGCGAGGGCTGGATCTACCGAGAGAAAATCAAGTGCTGCAAAAGGGGATCCGTAACGCCCCATGCGTCCGTAAGTTGTCGGTATCGGATGAATCGGCAGGAGCTGAACAATTCGGAAGCGCATCGTCTGCATGATGTGGTCCAGCTGACGGATCACGTTGCGGAAGCTGCCCGAGGGCGGAATGACCACATACCCAGCGTCATCGAGCGCCTTTTCGTGCGCCTGCGTTTCGTGGCGACTCGGATTCCGCTGCAAGGCCTCGCCAAACTGACGCACAAAGAGGGTGTACATCGTGTTCGCAACAGCCGTGTGGGCAGGCTCCACTTTAATCTGGAGATTTTTTCCCTCTGGCCATTGTGGGAGGTGTTTGCCGTGCTCAAAGAAACAGGCCTTACCTGAGAAGATGCCAACCTCTGTCAAAGGGATACGTACCGAGAAACGGCCAGGCGTGGTCTCGTTCATCGGGATGTCATGCCAATCCTGAGCAAGGGGTGCCTCTCCAGACTCTGAATGGGCAATAATCTCCTTGCGCCGGATTGAGGCGCGGCCAATATTGGTTCGGAAGACCGCGCGACCCTTGGGCGCGTTGTTAAACTGCAGCGTGATCTCGAGAAGATCACCCGCCCACTTTAAAATAAAATCTCCCGGCCGCGGATACTGTTGCATAGTCACATACCAAAACAGGATGAAAAGTTGCCATATTATGAAGAAGGCAGGCGCAAAATGAAAGTTTAAAAATAACAAACGCCGAAGGGTGTGTCTCCTTCGGCGTCTGTCCTGTGTAAAACAGGAGTGTGGTGTAATTTATATAATTTGGTTGTGTGTGTGGTTTATATCTACTTGAGTTGTGGTGTGTGTATGAAAAAAAGTAAATATAATATAGCAACTGTCATGCCAGATCGCTTTATGTTATTTTTTCGTCACTTTTTGCCAAAAAAGAATAAAACACCTCAATTAAGGTGTTTTATTCTTTTTCAGAGGCCCTTCTCGCTGCATTCAGCTGAATACATTCGAAAGAGAAGATGCCTATTACAGTATACAGCGCGTCAGAAGGTCACCTATTGCGCGTCAAGCTGGCTCAGCCTTGCCTCAAGGGCAGCTATTTTAGCTTTCAGCTTGTCAACGGTACGGGGCAAGAGCAATTGGGCACCCAGTTCCCGACGTGGCACTGCTGGCAACCCAAGATAAAACTCGCCAGGGGGCACATCTTTGGAGAGTCCGCTCGCAGGCCCCACCTGACCACGATCACCGATCGTCAAATGGCCAGAAATGCCTGCTTGAGCCCAGATGATACAGCCCTGTCCAATGTGGGTGCTTCCCGCAACACCTGCTTGCGCAATGATGCCACTGTAGTCCCCAACTTGAACATTGTGTCCCAGCTGGACAAGGTTGTCAATCTTGACACTATTTCCAACACGGGTACGTCCAAAGCGAGCCCGATCAATCGTGGTGTTGCAACCGATCTCCACATCGTCCCCCAGCTCCACAATACCGATCTGGGGAATCTTCTCGATGGTGATCGAACCATCTGCCTTAATGACGGGGTTAAAGCCATAACCATCGCCCCCGAGTCGCACACCCGAGTGGAGAATGACACGTTCGCCAATGATCGTGCCTTCGCGCACGGTGACCTGTGCATAGATCAGTCCGCCGCTACCGATTTTGACATTGGCACCAATAAAGACCTGCGCTTCGATCACGCAGCGATCTCCGATTACCGTGTTCTCGTCAATCACCGTATAGGCCCCAACAGAGACCTCTTTCCCGAGCTGAACATTCTGGCCAATGATAGCCGTGGGATGAATGCCGGGCTTACGCACAACCGGAGGTGGCGCATACAAGGCCCCCACGTGGGCAAAAGCCGCATTCGGACTCTCCACGCGAATCACAGAACGTGCAGAGCAGTCACCCGACCAATCCCGAGGCACGAGAACACAACTTGCCTTGGTGGTCGCAAGTTGTTTTCCATACTTGGAATCGGTGAAGAAACTAATGTCACCTGCACGAGCTTCGCTCAGGCTGGACATTGCAACGATCTCCACAGAGCCATCTCCTTCGAGCTGGCCAGAGAGTTTATCAGCGATCTCTTGTGCACGCATCTTCATAAGCTTACTTCTTCGCTGAGAGTGCAGCCTTCTTTTCGGCCTCTTCCTTGGCTTCCTTACGGACCTTCGGGTCAATACCCATGCGCTTCAGGACATCATCTGTCACATCCAGCTTGGAATCAAAATAGGCAAGCGTCGAAGCATCCATCACGATCGAGATCTTGGTGTCCTTCGCATATTTTGTGATGGTCTCGCGGATCTCGTTGGTGACCTGGCGCAACAGACGGGTGTCTTGGTCGCCTAACTCGCGTTGAAGCTTCTGAGCCTCTTGGCGCAGATCGCGTTCAGCCTCAGCAACCACATCGCGCTGCTTGAGTGCCTTGTTTTCAGCCTCAGTGCGAGCTTTATCGCTCAACACAGGGTTACGCGTCTCCTTCGCAATACGTTCGAAATCTTCGCGGAGTTGCTCAAAGCGCTCACGCCGTTTATCCAACTTGCCTTGGTACTCCTTCTCCATATCCACCATCAGCTTGCGGTCACGTTCACGGTTTGGATGAAACCGGATCAGATCAATCATATTGACAACAACGGTCTTTTCCTCGGCAAAACCCACCAGTGCGGACATCAGGACCGCAACCATTAGACATGTAGCTTTCATGCGTATTCCCTTTCTGCAAGCGCCACCAAGGCTTCTTGCGAACAATTATTATTCAAACCCAATGGAGAAGGAGAAGACCTCCTCGTTCGTGTAATCATCATCTGTGATAAAGGGCTTGGCCAGATCGAACCGGATCGGGAAGCCCGGGATGTCAATGCGAAGCCCTACGCCCGCCGCGACACAGACACCATTCATGCCACCACCAAAGGCGTCATCCCCTAAGGAACCCGCATCGGTGAAGACAGCAAAACGAACCGCCTTGAAGACAGGGATCGTGTACTCGGCTGTTGCCATGGCCAGCGTCTTGCCTCCCATGGGCGAATAACGGTCGCTTCCATTCTTGAAGAGCTTGGGTCCCAAACCGCGGTACTCAACACCACGGACCGTCCGGGGACCGCCGAGATAAAGGGACTCGTAGACGGGCAGTTCACCGCTATAAGCATCCACCGTTTCGAGACGACCGCGCAGATTCAACACATGCTTCCACCACGGCATCGTGAACCAGTGACGGTGTGAAGCGCCCATGCGATAAAATTCGTTATCTCCGATAAAGCCCTCGGAAAGATCGCCAAAGATCATCGACTGATAACCACGCGTCGGAACAAAGGCTTGATCACGGGTGTCGGTCGACCAGAAGAGGCGGCCCACGCTGTTGATATTGCCACTATAGAGACGTTCCTGATCCTTCCAGTAATCTCCGACAACCGTACCATTCTCAGTCTGCCATAAATCATAGTTGTCCACCTCGTCCATCTCCACCTGTTCAAGCGTATAGCGGAAGCCAAAGCGACCGATCGCAACCGGATAGGAGAGACCGACCGCACCGCCTGAACGGATCTCATCGTATTGATCAAACCAGCGCATCCGACGATAGAGGTCCACCGAGAGCGCAAGGGGCTGATCAAAGAGCCACGGTTCTGTCCAGTTTGCCTCTGCGGTCTGACGACGTGGACCATACTCAACACCCAAGCGTGCCTTCTGTCCAGCGCCCGTGAAGTTCGGCCA
>CAYWNP010000012.1:32639-34664 GCA_964459675.1 uncultured Akkermansia sp.
ATGTTACGGATGTAGGCGAGTTGCCCCTCGCGTACATCAAAGGTAATCACCGCGCGCCCGGGACGCCCAGGTACGGGATCCACCAAGGTACGCACCTCGGTATCCACATAACCACGGGAACCATAATAATCACGGACATCCTTCGCGGCATCCGCAAGGGTCTGACGGCCACAGACCATCTCCTTCTTCAGGCGGGAACGACCAAGTACCTCTGCTTCAGGGAAGAGCTTGACCCCGCGAATCACCGTCGACTCGGTCGTATACGCGTCACCCTCTGTGACCTTAAAGATCATGTCCACTTTCTCTTCGCCAACCTTTTCAGAGACGGGCGAACCCACCTTGGCATCTAAGAAACCTTTATCTTGATAGACCTCTTCCGCTTGCTGGCGCGCATCCTCAAGGGCTTGTTCGGTTACAATCGCATCCGTGAACCAGCCACGCGGATCATACCACGGCAGATCGCCAAAGGAATAGCGCAACTCCTCTGTAGGAACCGAAACATTTCCGTCGAACTTGAAAGAACGAATCTTCTCGCGGGGTCCTTCATTCACCATAAAGGTCACCTGCGCAAAGCCGACGCTGTTGGTGAGGGGGTCCATGACCACGCTGATTTTGACATTCCGATAGTAGCGCTTGATATATTCGTCGCGAATCTTGCTGACTTTTGTCGCCAAAATTTGTTCGTCAATAGGGTCACCGTTTTTGAGCTCCGCATATTTGCGAATCTTGCTCTCGGTCATATAGCTATTACCACGAATCGCGATCGGCTCTTGAAAACGATGACGGCGCTTGACGGAATAGATCACATGGATTCCATCGCCAGAGCCCGTTTCAATCTCAACACTGGCTTTTTCAAAGCGTTCTGTGTCCAGGAGCGTCCGAACATCCTTCGACAGTTGATCCGTGAAATCCTTCTGGTTTTCAACCTTATCACCCGCCTTGACTGTACAATATTGCAACACGTCTGTCGCATCTGTACCAAAGGTATCAAGGGTCTGAACCGTCACCTTTTTAACTGTTTCCGCAAAAACAGATCCTGCGACAAACAAGAGAACCATCATCCACGCGCGCTGTAATTTATGCATACCCCTTACCCTCTCCACTGTCAGTGAGATAAAACGCGAGATTATACGACAGGAAAAGGGCAAATACAAGGAGGAAGTAACGGTACAAAGCGGTTACCGCTGACTGGGATTGAAGAAGGTGCGGACCTTCTCAAGAGGAGAGTGATCGCGCAAGTCAGCGGGTTTTCCCTCGGCGATGATGGAGCGCGCCTCGGCATCCAGCATGATGCAGCGATCGCCGACAGCATAAATACTGGCCAGTTCATGCGTGACAATGACGAACGAGATGCCATGCGTGTCCCGGAGTCGGAGGATCAAACGATCCAGCTCTGCTGAGGTCACAGGATCAAGCCCTGCTGAAGGCTCGTCCAGAAGCAGGACCTGCGGATCAAGCGCCATCGCTCGAGCGATCGCGGCCCGTTTCTTCATGCCACCGCTCACATCCGTGGGAAAGTAGTTTGCAAAGGGCTTCAGACCGACCAGCTCCAGCTTCATCTCTGCGATAAGACGCCGCGCATCCGAGGGCAGGTCCGTGAACGACTCCAGGGGCAGGCAGACATTCTCCAGCAGGGTCATGCTCCCAAAGAGTGCGCCGCTTTGGTAGGTGACCCCAAATGACCGCATGGCCGCTTCCCGCTCCGCATCCCCGCCGCCTTGAATCCGATGCCCCAGAATACGCACCTCGCCGGCCAACAGGGGGTGTAGTCCGATCAGGTGCTTGAGCAAGGTGCTCTTTCCACAGCCCGAGCCCCCCAACACGACAAAGGTCTCCCCTTGGGCCACCGTAAAGGAGATGTCCTTTAAGATCACCCTGCCCTCATAGCCAGCAACCAGATCTTTGACCTCTATGACCGAATCATTCATGCTAAATATCCAGAACAAACAATAGGACGGAAAAAATGCCGTCGAAAATCGTGATGAGCACCAAACTACCAACCACGGAGGCTGTGGCGGCTTGGCC
>CAYWNP010000013.1:0-11817 GCA_964459675.1 uncultured Akkermansia sp.
TCGGGGACCTCCCTATGCCGCCTGAATACACCCACAGATTTTCATGAAGTGCCGACTTTTCATCAAATGAGAGGCCATCGTCAGCCACCTCCATATGGCAAAGCGAGCCGAACAGTTCAAGCAACTCGTTCCGCGATGGTTCAGGTATCGCGAGAAGATCCAGGTCGCGAGTCGCCCGAAAAGGCTCATCTGCCCAAACAAGAAAGGCGAGTGCGCCTTTAACCACAAAACGATTGGCAAGCGTTGACTGGCTCAGTCGGTACATCAGTCGCTCCAAGCCATAACGTGTCAACAATGCTTGATAGTCTTCTCCTGTGCTGCGAGAACGCTGGAGCAGGCGAGCCGCGACGGATGCCGCCTGGTTAATAAGATTCTTCTGGCTCATGTCAGTGACTCCAAATAGGGACGCATGACGTTAAGGACGCGGTTTGTTTTTGCGTACTCCGCGATCTGGCCTGACGTGGCCAGGCGAAGTCTTGTGCACTCACGCAGTGCTTCGATGGCAACATCAATGCCTATTTTGTTCCGGTATTTGAAGCAGTCGGCAATGGTTTTTCCGGGATTGGTTATGTTAATGGTTACACCTTCTATGACATGTGCATCACACCCTGCCATTAGCGAGTCTTTTGAATACTGTACAACGCGAACAAACAGACCGACCAGCTTCGGAACACGGGCACCACTCCGAATACCGATCCACACGTCCGCCGGTGATTGAGTTGTGATTTCATGAAATCGAAGTGCGGAGAGCAGGCAGATGACGCAGTCCGGAACGCGCTTGGCAACCGTTGCCAGTGAAGAGTAGGCTGTGACTTCCGCATCAGCGGCCCGGTAGACACCGTGCGCAAGCTGGCTTACAAGGCCCCGTGCATGGAGTCGCCGCAGATACTCGGGCGGAATGCCGTGAGATGAGAGATCGCGCGGCCTGACAACACCCATTTGGCGAATAAGCTCGATTGCTTCACTGATCTTTGTAGTCTTTTGCATAGTGATAAATCGTCATCTAATCTCAACAATTTATGACACTTTATCACTAATCCATGGTTTAAGTCAAATGTTTCTTTTATGGTTCCAGGAGACCGGTTCCAGGAGACCCTCGCCAAGTTCATCATTGCGCTGGCTCACTTGGTTGTGTTCCAGTTTTAGTTCTATCAAAGGATCTGCGCGAGTTTTGTTTTTTACGCTCCTCAAGATCGACCATGACGGACAGGGCGTGGCTGACATAGACGTTGTTTGTATTGTCTAAACAAAACGTGTCAAATCCTCCTTTGTCGGCTTCTTTATACCATCCTAAGTATATACCCAAAACTCCGCAATGGACTCGCTCAAGACGATTGGACTTAGAAGCGCTCCAAAACGGCATTGCTCGACAATAGGCGTTTAAGTGTTTGGCTATGGACTCCCTCGTTGACTCATCGGTAGTTTTTGTTCGTAGCATGTAGGCGAGTTCATATTCTAATAGAGCAGGGAACATTCCTTCCCATCCTTCTGGGGAATATTTGTATCCATACCTATCCCCAGAAAAGTTGGCAGCCCTAAAGGTGTCGTAAGAAAAGCGTCTGAGATCCTTTAATTCCTCGGGGTTATTATTGGTGCTAGCCTTGTACAGTAACGCATCATAGGCTACTCGCATTTCATCAATACTTGGTTTCTTGTTTTTGCCATGGGTATACCCAGCATAGAAACAGGGAATGCCAAAAAGCACTCCGCCTAACGCGGCAATCAGAAGGATTTGAAACAGTTTTCTCATATTATTTACAAGTGGACGTTAAGTGTACATTTGCTTGAGGGCCAGAGATCCTCGGAAGTTCAGGCATGGACAGGAACTTCAAAGGTGGTCACGATGGGATGAAATGAGGATCTCTGAGGAAATTCTTCTAAATATAATTCAGTTGCTTCTTTTAGATTTTCCAGTGCTGTTTCAATGGTCTCGCCCTGACTGGCTGTGCCTGTTTCGGAGCACTCAGCCACGTAAAGATTGTCTTCTTTACGAACAGTTGCTGTGAACGTTTGATTCATAAGGTATCTCCATTCGTAATGTATCAAATTAGCTTAACGGGTCGCAACACTATTAAGCCTTGCTTAAACGTGGCTCATCACTGCACTGGCGCGCCTTGGGAGGCAGATCGAGACTAAGAACCAAATGGCGAGTGTTCGCCAGAAACCGCACCGAACGATCTGATCACCTGATGGGGAACAAAAGCCCTCTCTGATGGAAGTAGTAAATTCCTTGATCATAAGTCTTGCGCATAAAATACTAATGCAGACCTCCAGAATAATAAAAAAGAGCAAGATAGGTGTTACTTCTGGTATAAGATCAACAAGTGCAATGTATGAGAGAGAAAAGACGAATGCAAAGTGAGACAGAGCAAATACTGGATGGGGGACAAACATCCATTTCGCCACAGCGTACTCGTAATCATCATCGGTATCACTGGCTGTCATGTTCACGAGAACAGCGACAGGAATTATGTGACGATGAGACCTCATCTTTTTCCATAATAAGAAAGTAGTCCAGCCATTGAGATTCTTAAAGAATCTTCTGACAAAGACTTTGTCGTAGAGAATGTCCCGATAACTCCCGTTACTAGAGCAGTAAACATTCATAGTTCAACTCAGTAGCCACTCGCGGAGGTTGGCTGTGAGTTCTTGGAAGCTGTCGGCATGAATGGGGATGGAGGAGAGGAGAGCGACGTCGCAGTCGGAGTCGGTCCGTCCATGGGTGCCTTTGATTTTAGACGTGTCCATGCTGACCTGGAAGGGCGTGCGGCCGAAGAAGAGTTCGCACGGGTCATACCCGGGCTTGTTGTGGATATCCACATGGGTCGCGTAGTCGGGCGCTTCGCGCTTATCCGTCCACCAGGGGTAGGCAAACCAAGAACCTTTCTTTGCCACAAGGAATAAATCACCGGCGCGTGGATGGGCGATGCCCAGCGCCTGTTGAGCAGAGGCATCGAGCACCTGGTCGACACCCGGCAAGGCCATCAGCACGGCTTTTACCTGTGCCAAAGCAGAGTGGTCAAAGACGTGGACCATGGCGACTTGATGATCCACGACAGCAAAGGCTTTGCTCGCGTAATAGTCCGGGTAGGCCATCTTTTTAATTGCACGCGTTGAGAAGAGTCCTGCGTCACGAAGGGCGCGATTGGGGAAGATGGCATGATCCGTGACAGGTGTGATGGCGTAGTCACCGACAATGACTATTTCGTAACCGTTTGATGTCGCGGCGTTCCAGAGCATCGAGATATCCTGGCTGACCGCCTGATAGGCCTTGGCACTCCGAGGATGGTCAGGCCCGAAGCGTTGCAAATCATAGTCGAGTCCTGGCAGATAGGTCAGCACCAGATCGGGTGCGTCCGTTTCACTCAGGCAGGCTGCGACAGCCTCGGCGATAAAGCGCGAACTTTTGACCGAGGCGAGCGGACCCCAATACTGATGCAACTTGAAGGGACGCCCCACGCGCTTTTCGAGGCGGGCGTTGAGGGTCTCAGGTTTGCTGTAACAGGCGTTGATGAGTCCGCCGCCATGAGTGTGGATCGGGGCAGGGGAGAGGATCGCATCCACTGCTTCACCAAGACTCTGCTGAAGGAAGAGGAGTCCGACGGTGCCGCCCCGCGCCTGGAAGGATTCCCAGAAACGTTCGCCAGTAATGAGCGATGAAGACTGTTCCCAAAAGAGGGGTTTGCGAAGGGTCGTATCAAAAAAACCGTTGGCGATCATGCCATGCTGTGCGGGCGGGGTTCCGGTGCGCAACGTGGCCTGGGCTGTGCAGGTCAACGCAGGGAAGAGCGGTTTCAGGGCACGGGCGGTGCCGCACGAGGGCGCGCCCAGCTTGCGCACACATTCATAGCCGAGTCCAGCGACCTGTATGACGAGGAGTTTCTTCATAATGGGAGGGGTTCGTCGTGGTGGATGAGTTTGATGGTTTTCCATTTTCCGCGTTTCCAGCGCAGCAGTATCCCACTGGTAAAGAGGCAGACATAGAGTGCCAGAAACATCCAGAGGATCAGAATGTTCTGGCTCATCCAGACGATCACGATCATGCCTGGAACGAAAAAGCCCCAGCTCCAGAACGCCATGTAGAGGAGGACAAAGCGTGTATCGCCCGCACCTTTCAAAGCTCCGACAAGGATGATGCTGATGCTGTCAAAGAAGCCCCAGATCGTCAACATGATCAACATCTGGCTTCCGATTGCGAGCAACTCCTGTGAGGAGAAGAGTGCGTCCTTGGGATTGAAGAGTGCGATATAGAGGTGAGGAAATAAGACAAAGGTGCTGCCGATCAGCGCCATGTAGATGAGGCCCATGCGCATGGCGGTGAAGCCAGCCTTCTCTGCGGCGACACTGTTCTGCGCACCTTGGTGTTGTCCGACAACTGCAGAAGCCGCCCAGCTGAGGCCCAAGAGGGGAGCGAAGGCGAGGTGGTTGATGCTGAAGGCGATATTGCTGGCTGTCTGGGCGAGGTCCCCCATGCGACCGGTGAGGATGACAAAGAGGGTGAAGGAGGAGAGGTCGAGCAAGATGTGAAGTCCGGCAGGCGTGCCGAAACGGATCATGCGGAGCAGGAGGGCGGGATCGGGCTTCCAGACAAGCCAGCGGATGCGTCCACGTGAGAGCGTGGGATCGTTCTTCAGGTCCACGTAGTCTTGGAGTGCGTTGGTACGGAAGAAGGCGACTCCTTGTATTGCGAGGGTGAGAAGGCCTGCAAGGGCTGTCGCATAAGCTGCGCCACGAATGCCAAGTTCAGGGAATCCCCAGACGCCGAAGATCATCGCATAATCAAGAACGACATTGGCGAGGCACCCGATGGTATTGGATGTCAGGTTGATCCTCGTTTTTCCGATACCCATGAAATAGCCGCTGACTACACTGTTCAGTGGCACGATGATGCCGGTCACCATCAGGATGATGAAATACTCTTTTTCAGCGGTAAAGACGGCAGGAGAGTGTCCGCCCAGTGACATGAGCCAGATTCCAAGGGGGATGAGCGCTAAGATGATCGGCCAGGAGGCAAAGGCGAGCCAGAAGCCTTGGAGGGTGGCGTGAACGCAGTGGCCAGGTTTTTTGGCACCATGATACTGAGCTGCAAAGGTTCCGGAGTAGCCTGCGACGGCTTGAAAGAGGCAGATCAACGTATAGACAAGAATTCCGGATGGAAGGGCTGCCTGGAGCGCGACGCTGCTATAGCGGGCGAGGAAGACGCGATCCGTGAACTGCATGATCGTCAAGGCCCCCATACTCAAGATGAGGGGCATGGCGATGCGCCACATCTCGCGATAGCCGCCTGGGGTTGCTTGTATGGTAGGTTGTTGTTTCACGGTGTTATTGCGACCACACATCCGCCTTCGCGGATACGGCTACGGCGGACAGGGTGGTCGCAATGAAGTGGTTAAAAAGCGGTTTTAGCATTTGCCCAGAGGGTTTCTTTTACTAGGTTTTCTACTACGCTGGATGCCTTCAAATCAGGAGGCAGGACGTCAAAGGTGTAGGTCTCAAGTTCCATCGGGTAACGCTTCGCTTCCGCGGCCTTGAAGAAGTCAGGGGTGAGGGTCTCTTGCGTCGAACGGAGAAGGTCATTACCCTCCCAGAAGAGGGGAACGTGAAAGTGGGTCCGCAACTCAGCTCCTTCATATTGTGCGGCATCTGCCAGCGTCTCAGGGGTCAAGTCCGGGTAATAGATGATCTTGCCGCGCGGCAAGCGGATACGGGTCTGGTGCAGATAGACAGGTTCGACAAAGGCGCGCAGAGCCTCAAGAGACTTTGGCGTGACCTGTGTATGGAGGGCGGCGCTTAATTGGATGCGCGCAATGGAGATGCCTGAATTTTCGAAACGCGTCAGTGCGTCCAGGGGTTCTTCAAAAGCCAAGGCAAAGTGGCAGGTGTCGAAGCAGAGGCCAAGATGGCGTCGCACAAGGGCTTCGGCCTCATCTGGGGAGCGCTTCTTGGTGGCTGAGAGCCAGCGTCTGGCTTCCACGAGCAGTTCATTTTCAAACCAGGAGATGGTGCTGTGCGTATCTTCCAGAAGGCAGTCGGGTTCAGGTTCGATGGCCAAGACAATCTCTTTGCCGTGTTCTTGGCGCAGTTCATCGAGGAGGCAGGCCAGGACAAGCAGGTGACGGACCGAAGCGTGGCGCTTCTGCTCATTCAGCACGGGTTTCTGATAGCCGAGAGGGAGGGTTGAGATGCTCCCTTTACCGTTCTCCGGGAGGAGATCCACTAACAGGAGCGCAAGTTTGGCAGTGTATTCCAGACGTTCCGGCATGGACCAGTCCGGCAGATAGACCGAGGTCTTTACAGGCGAACCGTGGAAGGTGCCATAAGGAAAACCGTTGATCATGGAGGAGGTGAGTCCGCGCTGCTTCAGAAAATCAACAAAGGCGAGCCGTTCCTCTTTTTGTGTAAACGACTCCGCCGCAGAGGAGGGAAAGCGCAAGCCCAAAGGATAGGGCGTGTCAGGGGCGAGTTGCTCTTTGACAGCACAGGCATGATTTCCGATCGACTGATAGATGTCAGCGAGGGTTTCTCCACGATGAATATTGAGACAGTAGGGGATCATGGGAATTGCGTTATTACGCGAAGCGGGTACGCTTGTTCCTTATTGCGATATTGCCTTATTAAAATTAGAGAGAGATGATTTCGGTGGGGGCGGGGGTGAGGTTTTCGAGTCCGAGGGAAGTGACGAGGAGGGTGTCTTCGATGCCGACCGCGCCAGTACCGGGGATGACAAACTTAGGTTCGATGGCAATAGTCATGCCTTCGGCCAGAATGTCCTTGGACCGCGCCCCAAGAATGGGGAGTTCGTTAATGACGATACCGGTGCCATGACCGACGAACTTCGCCTTTTGCTGGGCACCCATGAAGCAGTCTGCGAGTCCAGCCTTTGTCGCCATCTCGAGCGCGAGGGTGTAGAGATCTTCAGCGGGAACGCCAGGCTTTGCAATCTCCATGATGGCATTGCGGATCGAGATAGAAACTTGATGCGCATCGTAAGCGGGTTGCGCAAGTTTTCCGATGGAATAGACACGGGAACAATCCGTGAGATAACCGTAGAAGTTTGCGGCGATGTCCACCAGAACAGCCATGCCTTCGGTCAACTTGACTCCGCACTGCCCGACAGGAAGGGATGGATGGAGTCCGGCGCCGCCCAAGGCGAAGTCATACGGGGAGACTGCTGCGCCATTGTCGCCTGCCAGAATCGTACCCATGAAGGCTTCCATGGAGGAGCCTGCGATACGGAACTGTCCGAGGTTACCAGCCTTGAGCATGAGGTGGTACATCTCGAGTGCCCACGCATGATCAGTCATGCCTGGTTCGTAGACAGAGGCAAAGCGGTTGATGACTTCCACATGGCGTTGCCCCGTCATTTTCATGATCCGAATTTCATACGGGGTTTTGACCATGCGGCACTGACGAAGCACGGCGGAGCCATTTCCTATGACCGCGCCTGGAAATACGGCGGAGAGGCGTAATCCGTCGTTATATGACAACTCATCGTTTTCGATCAGCACGCGTGCGGGCAGGGGGAGTCCGGCTTCCGCGAGCAGTTCAGGGAGTTGCTCCATCTTTCGGAGTTCGCGGACGCGCTCACCTTTCAGACCGCAGGGACGGCGCACACAGAAGAGGGGATCACCAGATGCAGGGATGATGGCATGCCCGATGAAGACACGTCCGGAGAGATAAAAAAGGTTTGTGTTCGAGCTGACCACGAGGGCGTCTGCCCCGGCTGACTGGATCAGCGCTTGGAGACGCCTCCAGCGCATTTTCAGGTCATCCATCAATTCTGGATTGGTTTGCGTAAACATAAGGTTTAATACTATATGCTTTTTGAGCGCTTTTGTAAATTGCGAGAAGCGGTGTTAGATAAAAAAAGACGGCGGGGAAACCCCGTCGTCTTTTTTTAAGGGAAGTACAGAAGTTTTTACTTCTTCAATGCGGCGCGGACTTCGTCAAGTTTGCCGGCGGAGCCGAGCAGGACGTTCTTGGCGGCGATGAACTTCGCATATTCCGGGATGAAGATCTTACCTGCGTCGCGCAGGTCGAACTTCTCAGGCTGGTCGCGGAAGAATTCGCGGTGAACGCGGCACCACACCAGACGGCCATCGGTGTCGATGTTGATCTTGGTGACGCCGAGCTTGGCTGCGCCCAGGAACTGACGTGCATCAACGCCCGAGGCGCCCTTGATGTTGCCACCAGCTGCATTGATACGGTCAACTTCCTCTTTCGGAACCGAGGAAGAGCCATGCATCACCAGCGGGAAGCCGGGCAGGCGCTTCTGGATCTCTTCGAGAATGTCGAAGCGGAGCTTCTGGTCGCCATGGAACTTGAACGCGCCATGGGAGGTTCCGATCGCGCAGGCGAGGGAGTCGCATCCGGACTGCTTGACGAAATATTCAGCCTCTTCCGGCTTCGTGTAAACGTGGTCGGCTGCATGGACATCCTCTTCAATACCTTTGAGCAGTCCGAGTTCAGCTTCAACGACGAGACCCTTTGCGTGGGCAGCGTCAACGACGCGCTTGGTAATCTCGATGTTCTTTTCGAGGGGTTCATGGGACGCGTCAATCATGACGGAGCTATAGACGCCCGAGTTGATGCAGTCCATACAGGTGACTTCATCGCCATGATCCAAATGCACGGCGAAGATGGCATCCGGGAAGATCTGGTCAGCGGTGGTCATCATGGTTTCGAGCATCAGCTTGTGGCTATAGGTACGTGCACCCTTGGAAAGCTGGACGATAAAGGGCGCCTTGCTTTCTACATTGCCCTTGAAGAGACCCATGGTCTGCTCGAGATTGTTGATGTTATAGGCGCCGATGGCATATTTGCCGTACGCTTGCTGGAAGAGTTGCTTTGTGGTTACGATCATGGTCTTAGCTCCTGTCTGTTCGGTTGCAGACCTCTTACCCGAGTAAAAGGCCTCATCGCCGTAAAAAGAAGGCCAACAGTATACGAAAGGAGGGGGAGATGAGCAAGCCCAAAGAACCCCGCAGTTATTCTTTGCAGTTATTCTTCGCGTGAATGCGGTCAATGGACCGAACGAATATGAGAAATCCAAAAAGCAAAATTGGGGATGGAAGATGGCAGGGGATTGTGGTATGATTTAAGGCACAATTTTAGTACGCCTCTGGCAACCGCTTCAGGCAAGAACGCGTGGACTGTGGAAGCATGAATTTATTGGTAGCAACACGAAACCGACATAAGCTCGATGAGATCCGGCAGATCTTTTCTCTGCCTGGGTTGACGCTGTTGGCAGCGGACGACGTTGAGGGGCTTCCAGAGGATGTTGTGGAGGACGCGACGACCTTTGAGGGCAATGCGTTGAAGAAGGCGCGTGAATTGGGGGTTGCTTCAGGGCTTTGGACGCTGGCGGATGACTCTGGACTTGAGGTGGAGGTCCTTCACAATGCGCCGGGTGTCTATTCAGCACGCTATGCAGGAGAGCCCTGTAGTTATCCCGCGAATAATGCGAAGTTGCTACGGGAGCTACACGGCGTGACGGATCGCCGTGCACGTTTCCGCTGTGTCATTGCCTTACGTGCACCCGATGGACGGGAGTGGACCGTAGACGGACGGTGCGAAGGGACGATTACAGAGTTGGCGCGCGGGATCAATGGCTTTGGGTATGATCCGCTCTTTCTCCCCAATGGGTTCTCGCAGACCTTTGCCGAATTGGATGCTGCTACCAAAAACAGCCTCTCACACCGGGGTAACGCGTTGCGCAGAGCAGCTGTCCAATGGAGGGAACACCTGAATGATGAATGAACAACAGATGGAAACAAATTTTTCACAGATTGAGCTGAAGCTGACGCAGGAGAAGTTGAAGCTTGAACAGGAGCGGCTCGCACTCGAACGCGAACGCCTCGAGGCTGCGCGTGAGCGCATGAACGATGCGACCCATGTTCAGGTGACTCGTGATGGCCAGGTCTCGGTCCGCTTGTCGACGGTGACACTCACTTCAATTATTTGCCTGCTTGTCGGAGGTATTCTGGGTGCTGTTTCTATGTCTGTTCAACATGATCGGAGGGGCGCGGCTCGATTGAGGGAGGCACTTAGCGTCTTGAATGTTCTTGAAGCCGAACCTGTGGCGGAGGTCCCGGCGAAGGGCGTCACGACCAATGCGGTTGCTACTGTGGAGGTTCCTTTTGTGCGTGATACGCGTCCGATCAGAGTCAGGACAATCAAGGGCAAGGGCGACTCAGGTGTTTCATTGATTGTGGTGCAATAAGCGTTATGTCATTTTTCAAGGCCTATGATATGCGAGGAGAATTCGGGGTTGATTTCGACCTCGATCTTGTTTATCGCATTGGTCGCTGGTTGCCCGTTGTTCTGAAAGCTCGGCATGTGCTGGTCGGACGTGATGCGCGCTTGACGTCCGAGGCACTTCGGGATGCGTTGTGCCGTGGCCTTGTCGAGTCAGGATGCACCGTGGAGGATATGGGGCTGGCGACAACGCCGATGGTCTATTTTTTCACTGCTCAAAAGGGGTATGAGGCCTCAATTCAGATCACGGCCTCTCATAATCCCGCCTCCCATAACGGGATGAAGGTCTCGCGGGCGAAGGCCGTGCCGGTCGGCTATGATTCTGGGCTTGCAGAGCTGGAGACGCTTGTGCGAAGTGGGGTATTGCCTCCTCTTCAGCCAGGGGGTTCTTTGACAACGGTTCACTATCAGGATGAGTTTGTGGCGTGGCTTCGCGCGCGTAAGCCAGACCTCTCGACGATTCGGTTTGCGGTGGACTGTTCAGATGGCGTGGCGGGTCTGATTATCCGAGATATCCTTGGAGAGGGGCCGATCTACTTGAATGAGGTGCCGGATGGACGGTTTCCGCACCATGCCCCCAATCCCTTAGAGGTTGAGAACTGCGCACAACTCATGGACGTGGTGCGAAAAGAGCAGCTGGATGTGGGCGTTATTTTTGATGGCGATGCGGATCGTGTCATGTTTGTGGATGAGAAGGGTGCCTTTATACAGCCAGACTATCTGATTGGCGTTTTGGCGCAACAACTCTTGCCAAAAGAACCGAAAGGCTCGCTCGTCATTCATGACATCCGAACCTCGCGAGGCGTGATAGAGGCTCTCTGGCGTTATGGAGCAAAGACTGAAATGGGCAAGGTTGGACATGCCTTTGCAAAAAAACGCCTCAGGGAGACAGGGGCGGTCCTGGCAGGCGAGTTGGCAGGTCATTATTATTTTAGGGATTTCTTCTGCTGTGACTCTGGCGAATTTGCTGCGCTGTTGATCTTGGGTACCGTTGCAGAGGCCAAGAGACGCGGAGTGACCTTTAGCCAATTGGTTGCACCGCTTCAGTGCTACGCAAACTCGGGCGAGATTAACTTCATGATCGAGCGGAAGGAACAGGCGATCGCAGCGGTTTCTCAAGCGCTGTCGGTGTTTGGTCCCCCAACAGCTCGCTACGATTTTGATGGAATTCGCATCGAGTATCCCGAGTGGTGGGTCAATGTGCGAAAGTCGAATACCGAGCCCTATTTGCGTTTGATTGTTGAGGCACGTGATCAAGAGATGCTGCAGGAGCGACTGATACTTTTACGACAAACGTTAGAACCTTTTTTTGTGACGCACCATGCTTGAAGTCAAAAACATAACCTTCTCCTACACGACGCAGGAGACGCTTGGAAACATCACCTTTGATGCAGCCCCAGGGGAGATCCTTGCCATTGTCGGAACAAATGGCGCAGGAAAAACAACGCTTCTGCGTGTTTTGGCTTGTTTGATGATGCAGGATTCCGGGAACATCTTGATTGAAGGTGTTGATTCATTGACACGTCCGATCGCGTATCGGGCAAAGATTGGCTATCTCTC
>CAYWNP010000013.1:11917-31909 GCA_964459675.1 uncultured Akkermansia sp.
CTCGTCCTGCATCGTGGACGCCTCGTGGGGAGTTATCGTGTGAATGATTATGAAAAGAATCTGCTGCAACACAAGATCGAGAAACTGATGACGTATGGAAGAGAGGAGGTCGGCCCCTTATGAGCGCACTTCAAGTGACTTGGCTGCGTGAAGTCCGTACCTTTCGACGTTCCTTTACTGGCTATCTGCCGATTGCTTTGTTTCTCGCCGTGGTTGGTTGGACCTTTGTGATGTCCCTTCGGAAGAGCGATGGCGGTGTGTTGCAACTTCAGACGCTCTGGGGTGTCTCTGTCTCCCCTTGGGTTCCTGTGCTCTGCTCGGTCTTAACCATGCGCCTTTTTGCTGAGGAGCGTGCCACCGGGATGCTTGATCTGCTCCTCGTGGTTCCAGTACGTGAGCGGACGCTGGTGTTCGGAAAATTTCTTTCCGCGCTGACCATGACCGTACTGGCGGTCAGCCTGAGCAGCCTCCTCCCTCTGGTGATCGTTCCTTGGCTTTCTCCAGCATTGAAGAGCGCGCTTCATCCGGCAGCTTTTGTCATGACAGGAGTCATCTTGTTGTTGCAAAGTGCGTTGTGGTGTGCCGTGGGCACGATGGTCTCGGTTTTCTTTCGGAATCAGACGATGGCGGCGGTTGTTTCAATCTTGGTTTGTGGCGGGGTTCCCCTTGCTTTCTATGCCGTGATCTTGGTTTGGTTGCCCGAGTTTCGACTCAATGCAACGTGGATGCCCCTGATCACAAATGTATATGACTTCTCAACAGGACTTGTCTCGACCTACGCAATCGCTTTTTATCTGGTGATGACAGCACTGTCGCTTTTTATTTGTTCAAAAACATTGGCCTTGTTGAGGCTCCGTTCTTAAATCTGTGTGTTCAGGTGAAGCGTGTATATGGCTGAAAAGAAAAAAAAGAGTTTAGCAAAAGCCTCGCGGAGTCAGTTGATTCTGACCTCGTTCCTCGCCCTTGTGCTCAGTGTCGTCTTTTCAATCTTAGTCTTGGCGCTTTTTGCGCAACTGGACGTTACGACGGAGCTCCGGATTAGTGGTGTGCGAAAGGTCTCTGAGCGGACGCGCAGAGTCTTGATGGAGAGTCAAGGGAGTGTCAAGATCTCTTGCTTCATGGAGCGTCAGCACAAGATGTTTCGTCCGGTTTCACGGTTGCTCAAGGGGCTTCAACAGGCCTCGATCAGCGTTGCTGGCGTGAACATCCAAATCGAATATGTTGATCCACGCTGGGATTTGGTCCGGGCAGGGCAACTTGCCTCATATGGTGTTCCAGTCAATGCGCTTTTGTTTGAGCGACAGCGTCGACGGGTGGTGGTGACCCTCGACGAGATGATGTCGTTGTCCAAAGTTCAAGAGCAGCGTCCGAAGCCCTCGCGTGAGACTCGCCAAGGTGCCGAGGGCGTCTTCCAGGGTGAGATGGTCTGTGTGGCCACGATCTCAAAGCTCGCCAAGCCGCAAGAACGCCCCATCATCTATTGGCTACAGGGACATGGAGAGGGCCGCCATGATGACTATGATGACATTCGTGGATTCTCTGACATTTCACGACTCATGACACGTGACGGTTATGAGGTCAGGCCTCTGATGCTCGCTGGAAAGACAATCCTGCCAGAGGACTGTCGTGTGCTCATCATTGCGGGGGCTTCGCGGGTGCTTGCGCCTGAAGAACGTTCGCTGATTGCAGCCTATCTCCAGCGTGGAGGTCGAATGCTCTATATGGCTTCCCCACGTCAAAAGAGTGGGTTAGAATCGCTTTTAGAAGAGTGGGGTATTCGTGTAACCTCGTTTGTGGCGACAAGTTCTCATACGTTGACAGGACAAGATGTTTTGATTAATACGTTTGCGCCTCATCCGACGACCTTGGAATTTCGGAATGCCTCGGTACTTTTTGGTGGACCGTCCTGTTTAGAGCTGGTTCTGAATCCAAGTCCCAAAGAGGGGGATCGTCCCCAAGTGCTGGCCCTGGCCCTGACCGATGAACAAGGGTGGGGGGAGTCCGAGCCTGACCTCTTGCCCCGGCAATTTAATCCGCAGCGTGGAGAATTGAAGGGGCCTGTCACGGTTGTTGCGCTGACGGAGCGAGGAGCCTTTGTGGCCAAGGATGTGGCCTATACCGCCACGCGCATTTGTGTGATTGGTGAAACGGATTTTGTGATGAATGGGACCTTGGGGTATCGCGCAAATGCCAATCGAGACTTTTTCTTAAATATGCTCTCGTGGCTCTCGGGTATTGATTCCGTTACGGCCTCCTCCCTCGGGGGCGACGCGATGCTGGTGACGGGTTTTGAACGTCGTGATTGGTATGTGCTGATGGGCTGGGCGGTTGTAGGGCTCCCGCTGCTCTTCCTCAGTGTGGGACTTCTCTTCTTTAAGTTGTTGCGGTGGTAATATGGGTAATCGGCAAATCATACTCTTTTTTGTTTTAGGAATTTTGTTGTGTAGCGTCTTGCTACTCAAGCGGGATGTCGTGGTCGGGTGGTCTTCTGTTGGAGGCGTGAAGGAAAGTGACCGGCTGGTCTTTCATCCTTTAGACACGGTCACGCAAATGATGATTGAGCGAGGGCCGCTCTATGCCGGCCTTCGCCGTCAAAAGAGTGATGGTCCATGGGAGTTGTTTTCACCCTTTCCCTCGCGTCTGGATCAAACGGTGATTGCACGTCTCTTAGACGGTATTGAAAATGCGCGTATCGTGGAACGTATTCGCTCCTCGGAGATGCGTCGTCGAGAGCTATCGCTGGGTGACTTCGGTTTTGCGCCTGCTGCTGTTTGCATCTCACTGCAGGAGGGAGAGAAATCAGATACCCTCTTTATCGGCTTGTCTATCCCTGCAGTTAAAGAGGTCTATGTGCGTGTGGCCTCGATGCCAGACCAGGTGATGAGTGTCTCTGATAGCCTTCTGGAGTGCGTACCCAAGAAGCTGGATGACCTGCGCTCCAGGGATATTGTGACGTGTGACCGTTCCCGGGTGCGTATTCTTGAAATTAAGGCACCGGGAAAACCTTTTATTCGCCTGATTAAAGAAGTAGATACGTGGCGGCTGACACAACCTTCGGAGGTTCCGGCGGATGAACGAAAGGTTGCAAAGATGCTCGATGCGCTCTACTCGGTTAAAGTATCCCGTTTTATTTGGCCCTCCGCAACGCGTCCAGATGAGATGACCGTTTCGGATTCCGCGCTAAAGACGCGTCTTGAACTCTATGGGCTGGGATCCGACATGTCGCTTCAGATCTCTGCGCAAGAGTCGGCTCTTGAAGAACCTTCTCGCCTTGTCCTGGGCAATGTTGTTGAGGGCGTGGAGGGCTTCCGATATGCGTTGCTTCCAGGGGGGCAAACCATTGCAACCGTGACCAACGCCATTCTTTCTGCCTTTCAGTTGACACCGTCGGATTTGAGAGACATGCGTTTGTTTTTTGAGACGCCAGACAAGGTTAACCGCTTAGAGATTTCAGTTGAGGGAACTTTGTTTGTATTGATGCGTCAGGCCGGAGTTTGGGAAATGGTCTCTCCGATTGCGGGTCGTGCGGATCAAGGGGGTGTGACGGAGATGCTTGAACAGTTGCTCCGCTTGAATGCGCTGGAACTCTTCTCAAAGACCAACAGGGTTCTTGCTTCAGGCCCTTCGGAGGGAGATGCAACAGAGGGCAAGAGCAGTGTGGAGATGGGGACGATGAATGGTAAGACCACAAAGCTCCTCTTTGCCTCAGAGTATGTCGAGGGAAAGGCCTATTATTCAGTCACGATTGCAGACCGGACTATGACCTACCGTGTGGATGCGCATTCCGTGCCTGCCGCAGTGCTACAAGCCTCTGCAGCCCGCTCCCTCTATGACCGCACGATATTCGCTTTTACAAACGACTCGATTCAGCGCATCAGTTCTAAACTACCCTCCGGCTCCTCAGAAACAGTCGTTCGCGATAAGGAAGGCACGTGGCGGCTCGAGCCCGCGGTAGGCGTACTGGCAGTAGCAGGGCTTTCCCAACGGCGCTCCCTCTTGGCAACATTGACGGCAGATCGCATTGAGAAGCCGTGCGCTTTAGAGAGTGATGTTGCTGCGTATGGACTTAAAGAGCCCTGGATGGAAGTGAGTGTCAGTGTGAATGCAGGAGATTCGATTCGAAAGACGCTACTTATCGGAAGTGAGACCTCTGGAGGTGCTCGCTATGCCATGGTTCGTGGGCAGGATCTGGTCTTTGTTCTGGAGGCAAAGACTGTAGCACTTCTCAGTCAGTCGCTCGTCGTTAAATGATAGCTATTACGATTTAAGGGGATGCCGCAACGCGAGCGCTGCCCGTTCCTCGGCCGTCATATTTACGGGTATAATCGTATTTTGAGGACCACTGTCGTGCGCGGGTGTAGTGAAGCGCAAAGAGAGCTGAGCCATCTGCTCGCTCGAACAGGCTCGCAACGAGGGATCTGCCGTCGGCCGCACCGCTGTGTTGAGCGAAATATCATCTGGTCTAAAGCGCTGGGCAAGTTCTGCAATACGATCCACCTGCTCCGGCGCATCGTTCATGCCTGGCACAATAAAGACCTCCAAGTCCAGCCGTCCTTGATACTCGTGCCGAAAGGCAACGTAACTGTCGAGGATCGCATCAAAACGCAGGGAGGCGTGCGGCCGAACAATTTTTTCAAAGGAGGCTTGGTCCCATGCGTTGAGCGAGAGCTTGACGACGTCCGCCAGAGCAGCCTCGCGCCTAACTTCTGGAAGCGTAAACAGGCTGCCGTTTGAGAGCAGGAGCGAACGAAAGGGCGTCTCGGCGCGTACAAAACGGAAGAGGTCTCCAAAATGAATATGTAATGTGGGTTCCCCCGAGCCGCTGGCGGTGATGTAGTCTAGGGGGTCTCCGCGCAAAAGCCATTGACGAAGCTCAGCCAAGACATCTTCGATCGGAGGTTGTGCCGTGCGTGTGAGCGTCGTCTCTTTTGTGTCACCGAGCTGACAGAAGCAACAGTTCAGCGTGCAGGTTTTAAAGAGGGAGAGGTCGACGCCAAGGGAGCGACCGTAACGCCGGGAGGGGACAGGTCCGAACAGGTACTTCATTGGGCATCCTGCGCAATGGCATCAATCTTTTTGACTGGACCGAAGACCAAGAGCTTGTCCTCCGGCAGAATCATATCGTCTGCTGTTGGGACGATGACCGTACGAGGATCCTCAGGATCTGCCGCAAGACGGCGGACACAGAGTACGGTGACGCCATAGAGTTTACGGACATTCGCTTCGCTCAGCGTCTTGTTTTTGATGGAGTCGGGAACGTCAATCTCGGCGATATTGAAATCATCGGAAATGGCGAAGAGGTCAACATTACCCTTGGAGAGTAAGGTTCGTGAGAGATTCTTTGCGCAATCGCGATTAGGGTAGATCACCTTATCAGCGCCTACGCGTTTGAGAATCTCGCCGTGGACATCCGAGTTGGCCTTGGCTACGACCAAGGGGACTTCCAGTTTCTTGCAATGCACGGTCGCCATGATGCTTCCTTCAAGATTGGAGCCAATGGCAATGACAACGACGTCACACTCGTTAAAGCCGGCATCTTGCAAGGTTCGGATATTGGTCACGTCCCCTTCGATAGCCTTGGTTACGAATTCAGACAAGGTCTGGATCTTCTCGCGATCCTGGTCGATCAACAGAACCTCTGCGCCATGCGAAGCCAGACTCTCTGCGAGTGAATAACCGAAACGTCCTGCGCCAATAATGCCAATTCTTTTCATGGTAGATGCCCTGTACTTAAAAATCCCACAATGGTCAAAAACAAGCTCTATTATGTGGCCTGTTTCTTAGAAAAGTCAATGTGTTTTCTTATGAGAGCCGGTTTTGCGTCTGTTTTCACGCTTGAGGAGGCTGTGCTGTCAGAAGAACAACGAGCGCTGTAAAGATGTAGCACAGCACCGTGATGATCAGTGTCTTGTCGGTCAGCATGACCTTTTCCGGGCGCCCACCCTCGTCCTGTGTATACACGAGCGCCAGATATCGGAAGACACCGAAGACAACAAAGGGAATGGTCAGCCCGAGGTGGCTGGTTCCGAAACGATGAACAGTCTCAGGTGCAAGCGTATAGATGGCGTAGCAGACGATGGTGGCTGCCGCGGTGATCGCGATCTGGGTGTCGAGGAGCTGGCGCGAATAGCCGGTCAAGGCCTGACGATGCCGCGTATCCTTTTCGTCGAAAAGCCCTTTTTCATGGCGGCGCTTACAGAGGGCCAGGAAGAGTGCCAGCAGGAAGGTGCAGAGGAGGAGCCAGGGCGAAATACGAACCGAGATGGCCACGGCACCTGCGACCGCACGGAAGACAAAGCCGATCGCGATAATGAAGACATCCACATAAGGGATACGTTTGAGGCCGAAGGTGTAGACACACTGCATGAGCGTGTAGCCGACAATGATCCATGTGAAGAGGAGTGGGAGTTGGAGGGAGATCGCCCCGCCGATCACGAGCAGAACAATAGCCATGATGAGCGCCCTTTGAATGGAGAGCTCTCCAGAGGCAATGGGGCGCAGGGCTTTGATGGGATGTGCACGGTCAGCTTCAACATCCTTGATATCATTGATCAGGTAGATGGCGCTGGAGACCAAGCAGAAACAGATGACTGCCAGACCGACGGCAATAAAGATTCCGGGGTTGTTGATGTCAATCCCTTGGCTGGCATCCCGCCAAGCAAAGAAAAGTGCTGCAGGTACAACACCATTCTTGAGCCATTGCGCGGGGCGCAAGGCACGTAGCCAGGCTGGAAGGGCGGACTTCCTCATGCCGGGGCTCCACGTTTGACCCGTGGGGAGCGGCGGAAACCGCAGCGCGCCCAGAGTTTCAGAACCATCAGAAAGGCCTCTGTTGCAATGTTAGCCTTCATCTTGGAGTACCCTGCCTTGCGATCCTCAAAGACAATCGGGATCTCCTTGACAGAGAAGCCCTGCATCCAAGCTGTATGGGTCATCTCGATCTGGAAGGAGTACCCATTCGATGTGATTTTGTCCATGTCAATGGCTGTCAACACCTCGCGGTGGAAGCACTTGAAGCCTCCAGTTGGATCGCACACGGGCATCCCGAGAATGAAGTGGACATACTGCGCAGCTCCTGTTGAGAGTAACAAACGGCTCATGGGCCAGTTCATGACACGGATGCCGCCGATGTAACGGGACCCCAGCACCAGATCAAAATCTTTTGCAGTGGCGAGCAACGAGGGCAAGGCCTTGGGATCGTGAGAAAAATCGCAATCCATCTCACAGATCCATTCATACCCGCGTTCAAGAGCCCAATGGAAGCCTGCAATGTACGCGCGTCCAAGGCCCTCTTTTTTCTGGCGGTGGAGGACCGAGACGCGGGGTTCCTGTGCTGCGATTTGGTCAAGGAGCTCGCCTGTACCGTCTGGTGAGTTGTCATCCACAAACAAGATGTTGGCCTCAGGGACCTGGGCAAGGACAGCCTCGCTCATGGGCTTGACATTGTCGCGTTCGTCGTATGTGGGAATCACAATGACTGTTTTCATCAGGGGTCGTTGCTCCTTATTGCGCAGGCTCTGTTCATGTGCTTGGGTCAGTATCGTAGGTAAAAAAAACGAATGAGTCAAGCGGGATGTCGCGTTAGCGCCAGCGATTATGCATCCAGAGATATTGCTCAGGACACTTGCGGATCAAATTCCCGAGGAGCTTATTCATCTCTGCGGTCAATACCTCGATGTCGTGCTCCTTGTTTCCGGTTGGCGTGAAATGGATCGCGGGCTCCCCGATCATGCGGTACTTGAAGAGGCCTTCACGTAAAAAGGCGCCTACAACAATGGGAGCTCCTGAGGCGAGATGGATACGAGCGGGGGAGGTATGTGTCCATGCGGGACGACCAAGAAAATCAACCTTTACGCCACTTTTGCCTGCATGTTGGTCCATCACAATAGTGAGGGCGGACTTAGTTGCTTTCCATAAGCGAATGACATCGCCAGAAAAACCATTTTTCTTAGAGATGATTGTGACGTTTCCTCTGAATTGGCTCTTCTTCAAGAAGCGAGCCAATAACGGATTGTCCAGCGCGCGCGCGATGGGCATCATCGGACGGGTAAAGGGAATGATCGAGACACCTGCCTCCCACGAACCCAGATGCCCCGTGATCAGCATGACGGGGGTCTCGAGGTCAACCATCAACGTCTTCCAGTTTTCAGCATCGCTCTCGGAATAGACGATATGTTCTTTCCAGTTCTGTTCAGTGATCACCTTGGAGACCTTTAGTGCCTCAAACAGGTGGCCGAGAAAGTGACAGAATGAAGCTTGGGCGATGCGAGCCGCCTCCTGCTTATCTTCTGTTATACCCGACTTCATAATGTTGTTGATGGCGATGCGCCGCCGTTTTTTGAAGAGCGGGTAGAACGAGGATGCCAGACAGCGACCGAGGGAGTAGGCCTTGTTCGCCGGCACAATCGCATAGAGTGCCATTACCAGACGAATGAGCGCATATTGCAGGATGTGTAGGAGGGGCAAGAGGAGTCGCATGGAGAGACCTTATTGACTGATTGCTTCTGAAAGTTGCTTGGCCAAGAGGCGCAGTTTGGCTTGAGCCGGTGGGTGTAGTTTGTACTCTTTATCGAGAAGATCAGAGATGAGTTGTGAAGCCTCTTCAAGTTTCCCTTGTTGCATGCGAATGCGAATGTAGGTGAGCCGTAGGTCGAAATCGTCTGGACGTGCCTTTAGGAGCGGCTGAATAAGTTGGAAAGCCTCGTCTGAGGCCCCCTTGGAGACCAAGAGCTTAATGAGTGTCTGACGAGCAAAGGTGTTTGTCTCCTCTTGCTTTAACGCAGCACGCAGCAGTGCCTCTGCCTGGGCGAGCTTGCCCTTTTCAACATCTTGCTTTTTTGCTAAGCCCGCCTGTTCAATCCAAAGCGCGGCGAGCCCGACAGCGGCAGGCACATTGGTTTTCTTTTCAAGGCTCCGCTTAAAAAGATCCTCTGCTTGTCCGTAAGCGCCACGGTCCAGACGGGCACGTCCCAACAGGTAGTTAGCAAAGGTGTGGTCTGGCATGAGTCGTAACATCGCTTTGGCATCGGCTTCACTAAAGGTTGGCACAGCAAGGAGGTCATCAATCTTGAGAAGTTCTTCGCGGATCGTCGTGAGCGAAGGATTGAGTTCGAGGGCATCAAGGAAGGCCGTTCGTGCACTCATCAGGTCATTGTTCCGTAACAGAAGATAACCCCTGAGTTTGTAGAACGATGCGCTGGGGTTCTTGCTGGTGGCATTGCGCAGGGCTGGACTGACACGATTCTCTAATTCATAGTATTCGCCTTTTTCCAGAAGAATATCTGCAAGAAGCGACCAGATGTCGGGATTCTGGGTGTTCGTCGGGATCGCGCGGTTCAGCAGGTCACGTGCCGCATCAAGCTTTCCGTCAAAGACGAGCAACGAGGCTTGGTGCCACATCAGCTCTGCGTCGCTGACCCCATTCTCTTTCGCCAAGTCCATCCAGAGCCCTGCATTGGGCGCATCACGCTTCTCAATCGCAAGCTTTGCTTTATTGAGCAGGACAAAGGTGTCCTTCTCGTCAATGTCGAAGAGGATGTTCAACAGATGCTCGGCATCCTCAAACCGATACTCCTGGATGGCTTTTGTTGCCGAGTGTTGCATTTCGCGCTTCTTATCTCGCATCACCAGCAGGGGGTCTCGCAAGGTTTTGTCCTTCAAAAAAACGTTTTTATAGCCACTGACCTTTCTTCCAAAGTTTTTTCGCACGACATCGACGATTTCGAGTTTGAGGAGGGTGCCATACTCATTTTGGATTGTCCGCGCGGTGAGGTCTGTCAGTTGTCCATTCTCAACAAACGTGCGGAGGGTGGTCTCCAGCTCCTCCGAAACACTCCCCTTCTTGTCGAGGATGAGTTGATAGCGATTCAACAATGCAGAAAGGTTTCCATACTGCGCGAGTTCATCCGCCTGCTTGTAGAGGAGATCCGCCTCTTGTGTGCGGTTGGCCTCTACAAAAAGAAAGGCGAGCTCGTTGAGTTGCCGCGAAAGTTGCATGCGAAGCTGGTATCGATAGGAGGAGAAGAGTTTAATGGTGTCCGGCACTTCAGGAAAGAGTTGCGGTTGGAGAGTCGTCATAAAATCGGAAAACTCTTTAAGTAAGCGGTCTAAATCAAGAGGGGTTGTCTTAGGAATGCCTTTCAAGAAAAAGCCATTGGGTATCGCATGATAGCCATTGAGACGCCAGACATCGGGATTTTGAAATACAGCGATTCGGTTACAGGCATTCGTGTCCTTTAATAGCCACTCGCTTAAAAAGTTCTTGGGTGAGATGTCAATCGCATTGAGCAGTCGATTTCGAATCTTTTCAAAGGAGGAATCCTTAATAACGCTCTCGGTGAGCGTGGAGGCATTATAGGTGCTTGAGACCGGGTCAGTCGAAATAAAGTGCAGGGTCCGTCCGTCATCGAAGGCACGCATCATCAGCTGATATTGGAAGAGTGAATTGTTGATCAGCCAGTCCCGCGTTCCCAAATTCCAGTAAAGGTCTTTGGCAAGCGTATCAACAAAGATACCTACTTTAGGGGAGATATCCGGTTGATTTCGAAAGGGGGTCACGCAGACCAGTACCGCTAAGGGCCAGCAGAGAAGCGAACCGATTTTGCAGAGAATGGGGTTGTCACGATATTCGTAATACTCAAGGTCTTCATCCCCGTGTGCGACAAAGACGTCACGCATCAGATAGAAGACAGCAAAGAGGAGACCCACAAAGAGGGCAATCATCACATAAGGGAGCAGGGGGACCTCGGAGGAGGCACGAGCAATCCCCCAGAGGGAGCGTTTCAGATTTAAAAGTGCGGGGATACAGGCGAGCACGAGGCCGACCTCCACGGCTAAAAGGAAGAAGGTTCGTTGTCCATGGAAGGCTTTTGTAAAGACATAGAGCGCGATGGCTGCAGGCAGGAGAAAGAGGGCGACCATATAACTCCAGTCGTACCCGGGCATCCAGTCTAGGATGTTTGACAAGAGCGTGGACCCATACGTGGCGAGCAGGAGGCGATTTGAAGCACTGGTAATCTCCTCGCAATAAGGCGCAGCCTTGTAGAGGGAGGTCACGGCCATCAGAATTCCCGCAATCGCGACCATGATGACTCCCAACATCCGGTGCATGGCCAGTTGCTCATTGTCCTTCATGGTTTTCAGCAGGAAGAAACCTCCCACAGGGAGTAAGATGAGAAAAACGGGACTCTCTAGACAGGTGGCGGTCAGCAAGAGGATTGCCGGAAAGAGCGCAAAACTACTGCCGGTGTGGAAGTAGGTAAGCAACAGGTTGAAAATCAGCAAGACAAGCATCAAGTGGAAGGCCTGCGGATAGAGACGCGTGGAGACGAGCCAAAAGGGGGCGGTAAAGGCCAAGACCATCGCCGTGGCTAACCCACCCAAGACACTGGCTTGAGCGGCCAGCCTGTTATGACTGAGAAGATCGACATCCTCATCCTCCGAAAGCTCGTTGGGCGGGAGAAAAGAGTCAGGTGTAGACCCCGTCGGGTCAGCAACGAGGGGCAGGCTCTTCTTTTCAGCACGAACAATCGTCTCGTCGTCCGTCTCGTCACCCTCATTCTTCTTGGTTTGGAAGATGACAGAGGCTGCTCCGCCCGGCAGGTCGCGTCCGCAGACAAAAATGATGCGAGCCGTGAAATAGTAGGCCAAGGTCACCGCGAGACTGCCACAGAGGGCACAGAACAAGTTGAGTCGCACCGTCAGGGACTCGAAGTTCAGGGATGCAATAAGCTGGGTGAGTAAGGTGAAGAGCGGATGGGAGAGGTCGGTTGTCTTACAGAGTTTCGCTGCAACAGCGGTTAGGAGGGCGGATTCCCCAGGATAGGCATGTTGAAAAAGGGTATGCGTGTAGACCCAAGCCGAGATACCAAAGACAAGCGGTATAAAAAGACGTATAAAAAAGATCGGTGAAGAAAAAAGGGGTCGTTTGCCCAAACTCATGACAGGCCTCCAAAGTAAGCACATAGTTTAGCAAAAGGACGCCCCTTTTCCTAGCCCGTTTTTCCGTCTCTTGGGTGATTCGTTGGGTATCCGCCTTCGCTTAGGCTACGGCGCGTCAGGCGCATCTATCTCCTTCCGGAAACGGGAGAGAATATCCAATATCCAACACGGAATATCCAATATCCAATGTATGGCCTCTTAGCGGCTCCTTTCTTGGAGCCGGGCAATGTTGTTTCTATTTCATCTGTCGTACTGCATCAATCACCGAAAAGCCCCACGCCCATGCAAACATGGCCACAAATCCCGTAAAAAGAACACCCAGAGACCAAAATCCCACAGGATTCTTTTTTCTGCAACATACTGTCGTTGAATCGGTGTGGTGTATTTTCCCAGTTCTGATTCCGTCGATCACCGTTTTGCCCAGCCACCAACACAACCAGCCGGCTATCGCGGAAACAAGAATAATTCTTAATATCTGTATCATTTTGTTTCTGCCAGCGTCGTCCTCTAGGCACGGCGTAGCGGTTGCCTAAGAGGACTGGTTCGGAAGCATCTATGATGCCCACGTGAGATTGAGCTTAACCCTATGTGTAGCACAGTCCCGCAGATATAGATTGATCAGGTTTTGATAGGGCATGCCGATCTCCGTGGCGAGCTTCTTGAAATAGGCAACCGTCGCCTTGTCGAGGCGCATGGTAATCGGTTGTTTCAGCGATTTAGTATAAGGGTTCCGCTCGCCCTTCATTTTTTCAAAATCATAACGTTCTCTCATGGCAATCACCTTCCTCTCCAGTACTCAGCTTCTTCACGTTTATCCGCTTTTCGCGCCGAAATGATGCGAATGATGCTATCAGAGGCACGGTAGCAGTGGCAGACGATCAAGATGCGAAGACGACAGCTAACTCCGAGCATCAGAAAACGATCCTCGTCTGCCGAATGGTCGGGGTCGAAGAACCGCAAGGCATTCTCATCCAAGAAGACGGTTTGAGCCTCCTCGAAAGAGACTTTGTGCTTCTTCCTGTTCTGCTGGCTCTTTGCCTCATTCCACTCGAATTGGATCTCAGTCATATGTACACTGTACTGATTATAAGTTGACTTTGCAAGCAGAATTACTTCTTGTTATCGATCATCTTTTCCATCAGCTCGATAATCCTGTCCTATTTCTGTTCCATTCTATCCATGTGATCCTGCCAGCGATGGATAAATTTCGGATGGATAGGGGGTCAGACAATCTAGCTGCCACTGGGAGCACAGGCATCTTGCCTGCTCTCCCAGTTTAATGCGAAAACCTAGTCCGGCTCCGTGTGCCTTAAAAGCGGCGTCGGGCGGAATACCATTTGCCACCACACTCCAAATCAATCACAACCTCTGCGCCTCCGCGCCTCTGCGGGAGAAATGACTTAGATTTTTTTGGAAAAATTGTCTGTCCCCATGTGCTTTCAATGTTCGATGTTTCAACCTATTCGTGCTATTCGTGGTTTTCGGATGCTAAAACTCCCACTTTACTTTATCTGTTCGCGGGCTTTGCGCTTGGCGCGGACAAGTGGGCGCTCCTCTTGCAACGGAGTTTCGGCTTCCAGGGAAGAGGGGGTAATGGGCATAAGAGCCGGCTCAGGTACGTCGTGCGCGGACTGTTTCGTAAAGCGCGGCGATGCGCAAGGCGATGCGGGCATTATCGTTCGGAGAGTAGTCGGTCTCTATTCGCAGGTAAGGGAGGTTTAGTTTTGCAGCCAGTTCTCGTGTGACAGAAGACTCGATGTCGTAAGTCAGGCAGCACTGCCAGATGATCTCCACGATGCATTCGGCCTTAGATTCACGGGCCCATTGTTCGAGAAGTTCCATCCGCTTTGTGTTGGGCGTCATGACCGAACAGGGTAGATGCCAGTAGAAGTCAGCAATCGCCTCAAGGGGGTCTGCTGTATTGTCAGGGATATCTTTGTAGATAGGCTTCAAGCCTGTGCAGTTCTCTTGGCAGACCACGACTCCGCCCTCCGCCTCCAAGAGGTTCATGACGCGCTCGGCGCCATGCGGAATCGGCACACCCGTCAAGAGGACGCGGACTGAATCGCGTGGGGGGCGCTGGTCTTCCGGACGGGAAGGAAGCTCTTTTAGGATGGCTTCATACGCTGCAAGATCTTCCGGCAGGCATGAAATCAAGCTCTTGAGGTCCAGCAACTCACGTCCGGAAAGGGGTGGGTACTCGCTAAACATGAGCATGGCCAGTTCGCGACGCAACCGCCGTTCGCGATTCATGAGGCGAATCGCGTCACGGATCTTCTCCCCATGAATCATCATCGAAAAGCGGTGTTCGAGCGCTGTTCGCAACTTATGAATCTCAGCGAGCCAATGGGCACGCGCATCAGGATCATTGGCCTTCTGGGGGAGTTCGAGGAGGTACAGGGTATGGCGCTGCGCCAACCGTTCGTACATCTTTTTTTTGCCATCGCAGGTTGTCTCGGCAACCAGAAATGAGGACATTTCAAGGAATGGGTTTGATTTATTGACGCTGTACCCAAAAGTCGATTTGATGAGCGGACAGAGGTTCGCCGGCAGGAGAGTCTCTGCGGCGGGGATCATCTCGGCATCGCCGCCACAGAGGCAGACAGGCCATGCCCCTGCTGCCAGAATCAACTCGCGCGGTGTATACTCACAGAGGATACCCACAAGGTGTCCGCCCTTCTCATGAAAGGCGGTTGCGGCCTCGTAACAGTGGCTGACCATCTGGTCAAACCGTTCCATGCCACATCGATTTGTCATATTTTTTACCAGCTGACGCCGCCACCGCGCTTCTGTTTGCCAACATCAACACTGCGCTGCCAACGGGTATCGCGGTTTCTGTCGTTCAGGCGCAACTGGAAGGTATAGTTCTTTTCGCGAACTTTGCCTTCCTTTGCGGCGAGGACCATGATCACGCCCTCAAGGTAGAAGTCGGCCTTGCCAGTGTTGTTGTTCTTACGGTCGCTCTCAAAGGCGTCCTGTGCGTTCGCATCGCGCGCGCCAGCGTCGTTGGCAATAAGTCTAACCGTTCCGCTGTTCAAAAGGTCTTCGTTGATACGTCCAGCGATCTGCTCCATATCGATATTGATGTCACTCTTGTTGACGATCTTCCCTATATTGAGCGCGGGCAACTTGCCGCCATTTTGCTGAGAAAAGTTCGCAATGGCCGGATGGACGAGGAGTTCCTTGACCATGGCACCTGCGGTATTTTTAAAGTCCGCAAGATCAACGCCCATCGTGGTCACGGCTGTGGGTCCGCCAGCCTGAATGCGGGTGGGGGGTGTAGAGCAGCCTGTGAAGAGGCTGAAGGTGAGGACGATCAGACTTTGAGCAATGAGGATCTGTGATGTGTTCATGAGTTCTCCTTTTTTAGTGATTCTGTTGTTGAAGAGGGGGTTAGCGCGGTTTCTCCATCAGCTTGATGATAAAATCATTTGAGTTGATGGTCGGGGCCGTGAGGACGATGTAGAGGCTTTCGCGTGCCATGAACTGCTGCTGGGTCCAACCGCCGCTGGCTGTCGTGACCTTCATGCCATCAGCATCAAACCACTCAACCGTGTAGAAGATGGTCTGAATCGTGTTTTTGTGATTGGTCAATTGGACTTGGATCTGCCTGAAGCCATTGGGCGCCTTGCGCTCATTGATGGCTGTGACAGAGACGCGACGCGCCAACGTGCCGTCTGTGATCACGCGCTTGTCTTCGATGATGTTGGAGACGCCGATTTTATCCTCATTCTCTACAGTGTTCACGGCTGTTCGGCATCCGGTCATGGCCATCAGGATCAGTGTGCAGGCTATTAGGGTTTTGTTCATGGTTTTTCCTTGTTTATTTGAGTTTGAATTGGTGGATTGAGAGTGTTGCGGCGGAGAGGGGCGATTTGACGTAGAGGACGACCACATCGCCTGGGATGAGCGTTACGTCTTGGCGCCATAAGCCGTCAGGTGTTGAGAGTTGTACGATACGATCCTTGGGCATTTCAAGCCGGGCGAGCTGTATTTCCTTTGGCAAGGTCTGCCAGGAACGGGTATCTGCGATATTTGTGGCGAGTTGATAGGCGGCGGTGGAAATGCGTGTTGCCAGAGTGACCCATTCGTTGTTGGCTTGTTCGGCAGCAAGGTTTGCGGCTGTTGCTGCGATGGTTTTCGCCACGGCAGATGCGATAGCCTTACCGAGGATGGAGGGAAGGTTGTTCTTGAACTCCCGTGTGATTACCGCATCCATGCTGACCATACGCTCGGTCTGTAGGGTCTTGTTCTCGGGTGCCTGCACAAGCAGGTAGGGGATGCCCTCTGGATGGAAGTGAAGTTTGGGGAAGGATACGCCAACGTAAGAGACTGCGGTGATGATAATCGGGATGTCAATTCGCACCTGATCGAGCGAGGGCGCCATGCCTGTTTCAAAGAGCACATAGACGGCGGGTGGAATAGTGGGGAGAGAAACCGCACTGTTGACAATGGCTAAGTCGTTCGAGACGGCCTGGTTATTTGGAGCAAAGGATGAGGCGCGCTCGAGGGACTTGCGTGCGCGTTCGACATCCGAAGCATCGAGCGCCTGTGTCAGATGATAGAGGCCATCTAAATAGACCGCGAAGGGGTTGACATAATCGGAGTAGGCGTTCAACTCGTTATCAAAGGCTGAGGTGTCAGTCTGATCCGACAGGTCCTTATTACGCTCTATTGAACGTTGGGTATTGGAGTCCTTGGCAAGCTCGGCCTTCTCTTTTTCGATCCGGTCGGCATTGGTCTGGATAATCTCCTGTTGCAACAGGTAGGAGCGCGTGATGTTGACGCGAGCCTCATCGAGTTTTCCCAGTTGGAGTGCATTGAGTGCCTGATAGGTGTCAATCATGATACCATCATAGCCAGTGCCGTAATAGGGCAGATTAGCAGGGGTGCTCAGCATGGCTGCCCCGCCCCTAACTATTTTGATCTTTGCTTCGTCCAGTAATTTGGTATAGAGCGTCCGGGCCTGTTCAAAAGCCTGGCTGCTCTCTGGAAACTTCCCCGCAGTTCTGAGGATGGCTGCATTCTCAAGTTGCCAGATCAGGGCGTCGGTTCCCGAGTCACCAGAGCTCTCGACTTCTTCCGCTGTCAGTTGCTGAGCTGCCTCATAATTTCCCGCGAGGTAATGATTTCTGACCTCACGCACTTGCGCGTCATAGGTTGTGCATCCGGAAAGAAAAATCAGCGCACAAAGACACAACGCCACAAAGAAATTCAAGAATTTAGAATTGTTTCTTTTCATTGTGGCTTCGTGGCTTTGTGCGATACCGTTACGTAATCGTTGGTTCCTAGGTAACCCACGGCAGTGGACTTACTCTTTCACGGGCTCTTGCTTCTTGACCTGCGCGCCGACGGTCGCCGTGACATTGGGGGCCAATTCAGCTTGGGCGTATGTCGGCTCGACAGATGTGATGCGTGCTGTCCCAATGGGCTTCCCTTTGATGACCATCTTCTCGCCTGTGTCGGGATCAACAACCGTCTTGCCCTTTGAAAAGAGGGTGATCACATCATCCTGCTTAAAGAATCCTTCGCCACGGTTGATGGTGATGGTTGAGCCGTCCACATCAGTGATCTTGGAAGGGAAAAAGACATCAATCAGGCGGGCTGTGGTCTTCTCTGCCAGTTCACGTGTCACGAGCGGCATGAGTTCATCGGTACGTCCGCCCTGCCGGTTGGAGGTGCCGGGATCAATTCCGATGACATCCACCTTCTCGACTTGGATGTTGGAGGCGTCCAGGACTTCGCCGGTCGAGGTATCGTAGATGGTGGCTTGTGCTGAGACTTGGAAGCGGCGTTTCAGCTTCTCCCCTTCGGCGAAGGTGGCACGCGCGGTCTCTTCCTGGAAGTGATCAACTACGGTGACGAGCTTGTATTTGGCGCCTTTCACCTCTCCCAGCTGCGCGGCACTCTCCTGATTGACGATTCCTGACTGGCCGAGATCCTGTTCGTCCAGGAGCGTCTTGAGGTCCTGACGTCCCACAATGGTAAACTTACGGGAGGAGGTGATCGCGCTGATGATGTGGCGATCCATCGCCTCGACGATCCGTGCGCACTGCGTGGCTCGGTTGTCTTTGGCGATATCCGTGGTTAGGCTTGCACTGGCCTTGACCTTGTCGACAGCAAGAGTCTGCCGTTGGGCGAAGAGAGGTAGCGCGGTTGTGAGAAATAGTGTGGTGATGAGCAGTTTATTCATGATAAAAATCCTTTCTTAGAAGTTCAAGACACCAAAGAGACTCCAGCCTTGTGCACCGGTCACGACCGTGTTGGGAAGCTTGGTGATTTTGAAGTTGCTGTTGCGATACATCGTGGCCTGGCCCTTGATGTACTCGACTTGCGCATCCGTGAGCTTCTTGTCGCGTTGGAGCGCGGCTTCGACGAACTTCTTGTCAGCTCCCAGATTGAGAAGGAATCTGCGGACCTCTTGCCAACGCTTGAAGCCGGAATCGGTCATCTGGAGGGTCAGTTGCAGTTGCTTGGTGTCTGCCGTGGCGTTCAGGTTCGCTGAGTAGTCTGCGAAGCCTGGCGCGGAGATGCGGAGCTTATGGATGCCACCGGGACGGGCCTTGACAGCGCAGGGTGTGGTGCCGACGAGCAGGCCGTCGAGTTCAACTGTGGCCGCAATCTCAACCGTGAGCGGCTTTTCAGCCGTGAGAATCTTGCCCTCTTCGGTTACGCGGATGTCCGGCAGGGTAAGGTCATTGCCCTGGAGATCCTTGGACGCGCAGGCGATCCAGACCTCAACCGTCTCAGCCACGGCCTTGGACTTGATGGTGTCGCCTTTGGCGAGGACATCCTTGGTCAGATTTTCAGAGGCCTTTTCGAGCAATTCTGTGCAAATGTCCGAGAGAACGATCTGGATGCTCTCGGATTCGCGGGTGGTCCGCGAAGCCTTTAATGGCGCACTGATGATGGTGGAACCTTGCGCCAGATCCATTAGGCGATAGGCGCCACGCAGGGTTGTGATCCGCGTCTTGGTCTTTACGCCAGTCCCGCTATAGGCGCGTGTTTCGCTGGAGATCGAATCAATGGAGACGGCGAGGATGAGTTCCGCGCCAATGTTCCGGGCCATATTCAAGGCCGTACTGTTACGGAGCGTCTTCCAGTCCTCGGTCGTGGTCGCCGTGCCGCTCACTGGATCCATGGCACTGAAGACGATTTTACGCAGAGCTGTCATGGCCTCTGTCGAGGTTCCCAGTTTCGCATTCGCTTCGGTGGTCGAGTCGGTTGGGCGTTGGCCGTCATAGATCTTCTGGGAGGCGATAGCATCCTGACGGCTGATGATTGCTAAGACAGAGCTGTCAAGACCAGCCGCGACTTGAGACTCGAAACGGGCGACCTGGTCGTTGTATTGCGCTCCGGCGCGGTTGTCCACCAAGATCATGGTTTTGAGTTTCTGGGGAGCCGTCTCCTTGGGCGGTGCCTTGACTTGGGTGGCGACAGTCACATCCGTGGTGACTTCGGTTCCGTCAGCAAGGACGGTCTTGCGCTGTAACTTCTCAGTATCTTGTGCTGTGAGTAGGGCAGGCAGCAAAAGCGCCGCCAAGGCGAATCCTAATTTCATATGACCTCCTGTGATTAGAATGAAGCGTTAAAGAGTGGCAGGCAAGGCGCCGTGTTGTCCGCGATAATATTGACAAAGCCGATCTGGATCCCGACCGCTTGATCCGCATAGTTAACGATGCCAAGCTGGATCCCGCCCATGATTTCGGTGATATTGGCAAACCCAAACTGGAAGGCGCGTGTTTCACGGCTCCTGTTGATAAAGCCAAGGTCGAGCCCTGTCATCACATCGCAATTGCTGTAAAAGATCCCGACGCGAAGGCCCGAGACACTCCAGTCCGAGTCAGGGAATTGCAGGGGTGTACAGAGCGAGATCATGGCAGGGGCAGTCTTGTTCCGGATGAGGACATCATCCCGTGCTTCGACAGAAAGCGAAGAGACTAGACAGGCAAGGAGAATAAGCGATCGGTTCATGATGAAAAACCTCCAAAACAGGTTATTGAATAAAGAATGATTATTATCCCCCTTTCTTGAAGGAAAAGCAAATGAAAA
>CAYWNP010000014.1:0-31837 GCA_964459675.1 uncultured Akkermansia sp.
TAAAGATGACGGAGTTTATTGCAGATCGGCAGATATATGAACAGGTCATCAGAGATCTGGTACCCCATGCGGAACGGCAGGTGTGGATCGCGACGGCGGACATTAAAGACATGTACACGGAGCATCCGGGCAAAGGACGTGGCATGATTCCCTTCCTGGAGGTGCTGGCTGACCTTATCGCGCGTGGCGTGGAGGTTCGACTCATCCATGCCAAGGAGCCGGGGCCGGCCTTCCGTGAGGACTTTGACCGTTATCCACTCTTGATTGATGGACTTGAACGGATGATCTGTCCCAGGGTGCATTTCAAATGTGTCATTGTGGACGGCAAGAAAGCCTATCTGGGGAGCGCAAACCTGACAGGCGCAGGCATGGGTGCCAAGAGCGAAAAACGCCGTAATTTTGAGAATGGTGTGCTGACGGACTCCGCTGAGCTGATTAAACCACTCCTCGAGCAATTCGATACGATCTGGCGTGGGGATGCTTGCGCTCCCTGTGACCGCAAACAGTATTGCAATGATTGTCCGATGGTATGAGGCGTGACGCTCTCGGGCGGTGAACCTCTGGCGCAGCCGGAGCCGGTCTTCGAACTGCTGAGGGCGTGTCGTCAGGAAGGCATCCATGCGGTCATTGACACTAGCGGCGCCTGCGCCACAGAGTCTGCGCTCGAAGCCGCCCGGCTGGCCGATTTGTTATTGCTGGATATTAAACATCCTGATCCGGAACGGTGTCGCGCGCTCACCGGGGCAGGACTTGATGGACCGCTCAAACTGCTTCAGCAAGCTGAAGAACAGCGCCAGGCAGTCTGGATCAGGCATGTGGTGGTCCCGGGCTGGAGCGATACGACCGAGGTGATGAATGACTTGGCCCGCCTGTTGAAACCCTTTACCTGTATTCAGCGAGTTGAGTTATTGCCGTATCACACGATGGCAGCGGAAAAATATCAGGCCTTGGGACGCGAAGTGCCGCTTTCAGGTGTCTCCGCTGCTGATCCAGTCCATGTCCGCCAACTTGAAGACTATCTGCGGAAGCGATTAACATAGCTTGCTAGTGTAGTGTTCCTTAAATGACGATAAACAGGGTTCAACGATGAAATTGTTCGGAGTACCGCCTTTAGGCGGAATCTCAAAGACCGTGCATCTTCGCTTCCGCCTAAAGGCGGGACTCCGAACAACTTCACTGTGAATAAAGAAAATGGCAGGGGATGTATCGCATCCCCTGCCATTCCAGTATAAGGCGTTCTTGCCGATGAATGCAGGCCTTAGATCGTCCAGGGCTCTCTCATTTTCTTGGAGAGCATCTGGGTAGCTTCGGCATCATCAAGGATGATCTGCTTGGCTGCATCCCACTTGATCTTGCGTCCTGTGACTGCGGCGATGTAGCCGAGATGACCGGGCGTCTGCGAGCGATGTGCAATTTCAACAGGCGTCAATGTGCGTTTGCGTGACTTGATGCAGTCAAGAAACTCTCTCATGTGGCCTGGGCTCTTGTAGAGTTTAATATCAAGATCGCCCTTCTTTTCGCGATCCTGGATGTCGCGAATAAACTGCTTGTCAGAGGCTTCGATTATCCCGCGATCAACCCGCACCCAGCCATTCGGGCCGATCCACTTGGCGCCGCCCTTGATATCGCCATGACCACCAGCAATAACCACTGAAACATCGTTTGGATATTTGCAATCAATCCGGAATTTGGTAGCGGTGTTCCAGACAGCGTTTTTGTCTGGGAACTCGGCTGTTGCAGAGAGCTCAAGCGGGCCAACCGCGTCATCCGGTCCGCAGCCGAATTTCGAATTGGCAAGGCCCCAGTGCGCAATGTCACAGTGATGGCCGATCCAGTCCATCAGTTGTCCGCCGCCAGTGTTATAGTTCCAGCGCCAATTCTTATGTAAACGGCAGGGGTTGAACGGCATCATCTGCGCCGGACCGATCCAGAAATCATAATCCAGGCCAGCAGGAACAGGTCCGTCAGGCTTGTCCTTGCCGGTCTTCCCGAAATCTGAATGACCTGCGGGCAGACCAACCTCTACATTCGTGACCTTGCCCAGAAAGCCATTCTGGACAATTTGAGCTGCCCAGCGGAATTGGCCTTGGCTGCGTTGCCAGGAGCCCGTCTGCCAGATGCGGTTGTTTTTCTGAACTGCATTGACCATGGCAATGCCCTCGTTCAGGGTATGCGAGAGCGGCTTCTCACAAAAAATATCCTTGCCCGCGTTGGCGGCGGCAATGGCCGGGATGGAGTGCCAGTGATCCGGCGTGCTGATGCAGACGGCATCGATATCTTTTCGAGCCAGCAGCTCGCGATAATCCTTATAGCCCTTGCAGTCTTGATTGCCATAGCGCTTGTTGACAGATTCAACGGCTTTCTTGAGATGCCCTTCATCTACATCGCAGATGGCCACGACACGACACATATCTTCACCGAGAAAGGCGTTCAAATTGCCGCCACCCTGCCAGCCTACACCGATGCAGCCCAATGTGATCTTGTTGGAAGGCGCATCCGCGCCAAAGAGGCGGGAAGGTGCAATCATAGGCACCGCTGAAGAAGCAGCCAGCATTTTAAGCAACGTGCGACGACTTGTGGTGTAACCTGCGGACATGATGAATCCCCCTTGTATTCGTGAATAATAGGAACATAAAAAATGAATATCTTGTAGAAGTATAGCCCCTGCGGAACATATGGGCAAGTGTAAATCCTAAAAAAAGACTCGAACGGGGAGAGGGATTAAACTATACTGGACGGCTATGAATAAGGGGAGTGGCTTTTGGATGCCGCACCTTGCTTGGTTAAAAAATTAACGGAAGAGGGGAGATTCGTATGAAGCGTTTGATACTGGGAATGATGGTTGCTGGCGTGGCGTTGTCGGGAATGTGTGGCGAGTGGAAGCCGAAATTGGCGCTCCAGCTCTATTCGTTCCGCAACATGTCCTTCGTGGATGCTGTGAAGACAGCGAAGAAGATTGGCTTCGAATATGTCGAAGCGTATCCAGGTCAGAAGCTGGGTGGCGACATGGAAGGCAATACGCAGTTCTCAATGGATGCCGCGACGCGTGAGAAGGTTAAAGCATTTCTGAAAGAACAGAACATCAAGATGGTCAACTATGGCGTCTGCGGTGCCAAGGATGAGGCGGGCTGGAAGCAGCTTTTCGACTTTGCCAAGGAGATGGGCATCGAGACGTTGCAAGTCGAGGTCGGCCAGAGTGATAAAGATATGGAACTCTTGAGCAAACTTTCAAAAGAGACCGGCATCAAGGTCGCCTTGCACAATCACAAACAGCCTGCAGGATTCCCGGACGCAATGGCTGCGGTGTTGGCGAAGTATCCGCAGATCGGCGCTGGCGCAGATATCGGTCACTGGATCAACGCTGGCAAGCCCGCACTGGAGGGTATCAAGAAGCTCGAAGGACGGATCACCACGCTCCATCTTGTGGATGTCGCCTCGCTGGATGCGAAAGGCCGTGTCGTGCCGTATGGCAAGGGCTGCGCTGAATTGTCCAAGGTTATGGACGAACTGAAGCGTCAGAAGTTTAATGGCGTCCTGACCTGCGAATATGAGCACATGTCCAATAAGCTGGTGGACGAAGTCGCTGAATGCGTAAAGTGGTATAACGACTATCTCGCGAAGTAACGACGCGTTCACTCGTCGAAAGAGGTGACACGTTGGCGATCAACTTTCTTCTCGCCATGAATTCGTTTTTCTGCCACGGTCTTTGCCTTCTGACGACGTGAACGGCGCCGCTTTTGGCGACGAATCCGCTCGACCTCCTGCCGACGCGAGGAGAGAGCGGATTTTTCTTTTTCTAAAATCTTCTCGGCGAGCTCGCGCCGGGCAAGCCAGCGGTTCATCTCGCGTGACCGTCCTGCCCCGTACTTGATCGTGAGTTGACTCGGCTCATGATAGAGGCGAACGGTTGAAGAGGTCTTATTGACCTTCTGTCCGCCAGGACCTGAACCGAGGATAAAGCTCTCCTCCAGATCCTCCTCAAAGAGGCTGGCAAGCGTCATGAGTTCTTTAATCTTCTCGATGGTTCCAGGACTGATCATGGTGTGACTCGGCTGGTGATGGTGCCGTCCTTAACTTGCGTCAGCAAGGGGGTGTTCGGGGAGACCTCTTTTACAGAACGCACCAAGCGTCCGTCTGCTGTACGGGTCAAACTGTACCCACGGTCGAGCACGGCGAGCGGATTCAACAACTCAAACTGGCGTTTCAGGGTCTCCAGACGAGCCCGTGAGCGTTCGATCTGTCGCTGCGCGGCCTGCGTCAATCGTTGTTCGTGAAGACCGAGACGGGACTCCAAGGTGCGCGTCTGACGTTCCCGCAAGACGCCCAGGCGAGCGCTCGCCTGTTCGACGCGCTTACGGAATTGCTGGCCCTTTTGCTGAAGCGCCGAGCGTAGGCGGCTATCGGTGTCGTCCAACCGTTGCATACTCTGCTCCTGGCGGCGGGCGAGCGCTTGGCGGAGGTCTTCCTGCAGGCGTTGGAGCCTTGCTTGAAACTCGGTTTTCGGAAGGATCACCAGCTCAGCCGCAGCAGAGGGCGTCGGGGCCCTGAGATCAGCGGCAAAGTCGCAGAGCGTGAAATCCGTTTCATGGCCCACCGCGGAGATGATGGGGATTTGAGAAGCTGCAACCGCACGCACAACAGGCTCCTCGTTAAAGGCCCAGAGATCTTCAATGCTCCCGCCTCCGCGTCCCACAATCAAGACATCAGGACGCCACTCGGTTGACGCATTAAAGAAGCGTATGGCATTGGCAATACTGGTCGAGGCTCCCTCGCCTTGGACTTTTACGGGGGCGAGGCGAATATGAAGGTTAGGAAAGCGTCTGCCGAGTACGGTGATGATATCATGGATGACCGCACCGGACGGAGAGGTCACAATGCCAATCCGCTGTGGCAGGAGGGGTAACGGCTTTTTGCGTTCAGGCGCAAAGAGGCCCTCCTGCTGGAGTCGTTTCTTGAGCTCCTCGAACTGCTGCATCAGGTCGCCGGTGCCAGCCAGTTCAAGGTGTCGGACGACCAGCTGATACTGGCCCCGTTCGGGGTAGACGGTGATGGAGCCCTGTGCGCGGATCTTGAGTCCATCTTTCAGCACGAGCTCAGCAGGGAGCTTGGCGCGGGCGCTCGAGAAAAGAACAGCGTTTAGCAGAGCCCCGGCGTCTTTGAGTGTAAAGTAACTGTGGCCGCTCGTATAGGTTTTAAAGCCAGAGAGCTCGCCCTCGACACAGACCGAACTGAACGACGGCTCAACTGCAGAACGGATGCGCTGCGTCAGTTCAGTGATGGAGAGGGGTTTGAGGGTCTCGTGCATGAGAGCGTTACTCCCTGAAACGATACGGCGTGATCGAGAGGGCCTTGCCGGTGCCATTTTCAAGTTCGAGAAGAGCGCCCTCAAGTACGGCGGGTCCGCCAGCCACGTCAAATTTGGTCGACATGCCCGTCAGGAATTTTCGGGTGACAGGCTCGATCTCACGACCAATGACCGAAAGCGAAGGCCCTGTCATGCCAAGGTCGGTCATGTAGGCCGTCCCTTTGGGCAGGAGCACGGCATCACTGGTCTGCACGTGTGTGTGCGTGCCCACAACCGCCGCGACACGGCCATCGAGGTAGTGGCCCATGGCAATCTTTTCGGAGGTGGCTTCCGCATGGAAGTCAACAACGACAGGGGCATTCGCCGGTAATGTTTTGAGTACAGCATCCATGGCTCTGAAGGGACAGTCCATCGGGCTCATGAAAACACGGCCCTGAAGATTGACAACGGAGATAGGACCCAGAGAGGTTTGATAGGTGCCACATCCATTGCCAGGGACGTTGGGTGGATAGTTCACGGGACGAAGCAAACGCTTCTCCCCGCTGATGCCGGCCTCCAAATCCTTCTGTCCCCACGCATGGTCGCCGAGGGTCAGCACATCCGCGCCAGCCTTAAAGAGTTCGTTGGCCAAGGCGAGCGTAATACCATTTCCCGCTGCCGCATTTTCCGCATTGGCAATGACAACATGCACAGCATTCTCCGAGCGGAGTTTTTTCACCACCTCGGCAAAGATCCTTCTACCGGGCCCACCGACGATATCCCCGACAAATAAAATTTTCATGAGGCTCTCCTCCTTACTTTGCGTATTCAACGCAGCGGGTTTCCCGGACGATCACCACGCGGATTTGTCCAGGGAACTGGAGGTTTGCGGAGATCTGCTGACAAACCTCGCGTGCCATCACCATGGCATCGTTGTCGCTCACCTGGACGGGGTCAACTAGAATTCGGACTTCGCGTCCCGCTTGGACAGCAAAGGTCTTTTTCACGCCAGGGAAGGCATTGGCAATCGCCTCCAGCTTCTCAAGGCGCTGGACATAGAGCCCCATGTTCTCGCTACGTGCACCTGGGCGGGAACTTGAGATCGCATCTGCAGCCGAGCAAAGTACGCCATAGACGCCCTCTGCTTGGATGTCACCGTGATGCGCTGCAACACTGTTGCAGACCATTTCGCTCTCGCCGTTTTGCCGGAGAAGGTCTGCGCCAATCACCGCGTGCGAGCCTTCCACGTTATGGTCTAAAGCTTTGCCGATGTCGTGGAAGAAACCGATACGCCGGGCAATGACGGGGTCAAGCCCGAGCTCTGCAGCCATCAGCCCCATAAGGTGTGCGACTTCGATGGAGTGGCGCAGGACGTTCTGCGAGAAACTGGTGCGGAATTTGAGGCGTCCGATATGCTGTAACAGGTCAGCCGAAACCCCTTGGACCTGGGCTTCATACGCTGCGGACTCCCCGGCTTCACGGATGGTCTTGTCCAAATTGGCGGTTACATCCTTGACGATCTCCTCGATGCGCGCAGGGTGGATGCGTCCGTCAGCAACAAGCAGTTCAAGCGTCTGGCGAGCCACTTCTCGCCTGATCGGATCAAATCCGGAGATGACGACTGCTTCGGGGGTATCATCTACCAGCATAGTCATGCCGGTGAGTGCTTCAAGGGTTCGGATGTTACGGCCTTCACGGCCAATGATGCGGCCCTTCACATCGTCACTGGGAAGATGAACAGTCGTTGTGACGGTTTCGCTGGCATGGCCGATAGCATAACGCTGAATCGCCATCGTGACAATACGGGTCGCCTCTTTCTCTGCAGTCTCTTTGGCCTCCTCCTGGAGTTTTCGGATCAGGTTGCCAGACTCGCTCTTGACCTCCACTTCAGCTCGGTGGTAGAGTTCGCGCTTTGCCTCTTCATAGGTCATGCTGGCCAGTTTTTGCAAGCGGGCATCCGCCTCCTGAACACGGCGGTCAGTCTCAACACGCTTCTGCTGAATATCCTCGGTCTTTCGGAGTACCTCTTCCTGCTTCTGTGCAATGGTCTGGTCTTTCTTGTCGAGGAGGGCAGCCTTTTTATCCATGTTTTCTTCACGGATGGTGAGTCGGTCTTCGATGTCCTGTAATTCCTTGCGTCTCGTCTTGGTGGTCTTCTCAAACTCTTCTCTCGCTTTGACAACCTCGCCACGCGCAAGGATGTCGGCCTCTTTCATCTTGCTCTTGACCTCGACATCCACCTCATCCATTTTCAGCTTGGCTTGTTTTTCGATCGTATTGGCTTGCCATTTTCCAATAAGTCCCCGAAGCGCAAAACCGCCCAAAACGCCAGCCAACCCAAAGAGTAATGCAACCGTTGCATCACTCACGTCGTACCATGCAAAATTTGTTGTCATGGTTGTTTCCTCCTAAATGCGGGTTTCCGCATGTTAATTAAACACAACTCTATTTTTATGGAATACAAAATAGAGGTTCATAGATTTCAAAGAATAACGTATTTCTTTTGTAAATACAAGCATGGGTAGGTTTTAGAACACCCTTTTTTGTTGATTTGCGCCAGCTAAAGGCTCATACTAACACCCTGAAAATTTTCAAGGACTGGGTCTTAAAGGTGTAAACGATGATCGTTGTTCAGGCAGTATGGATTTCAACAGCAAGCGCAGGTAAAAAGCCTGTGTTCTCTGTTTTTCCGCAAAAAGAGCCCCGGGTTTCTGAACAGCCTTTTTATCTGACGAACGACCTCGCTGCTTTTGAGGAGACCCTTCCTGAGTGTCACACGCGCATGATCAATGTCATGACGTTGCGCGCCTACGCCTTTCCAGAAGCTCCGCTGGAACGCCCCTCCCAGCTTTTTTCGGAGGGGGTGATCCCGAGCTCCGAGGAACTCTGGAAGGTCTGGCTGCAGATTGAGAAACGGCTGCTCACCTTCCCGCTGTGGGCTTTGGAGACCATTGAACTTTTGTTGCGTGATCTCGATGATAAAGCCCTAGCTAAACTCTTTGGGGATTTTGCGCATCGTGTTCGTCAGTCAGGGGCAAAGTGTGGTTCGTGGCTGGAGTCCTTCAAGGCGGAGCAGAGTCACCATGAACGTAAGGATCAGCCACGGCATGAGGACTGCTCGCCACTCTCGATTGATCGTATTTCGAGCCATTTGATGCCAGGCGGTATCTTTGCGAAACTGATGCCCGGGTATGAATCGCGTGCGGGGCAATTGCAGATGTTGAAGGCGGTCATCCGCGCTTTTAATGAAGGCAAGCATTTGGTGGTCGAGGCTGGCACAGGCGTGGGCAAGAGTCTGGCGTATCTCATCCCAGCAGCAGCCTGGGCACGTCTAAACGATGTGCCTGTCGTGGTCAGCACCAATACCCGTAATCTCCAGTCGCAACTGATCGAGAAGGACCTTCCCATGGTCCGTGAAGCCATCCGTGCGGAATTTGGCGAGGAAGAGGGCTCGCAGTTACGCTTGGCCGTTCTGAAGGGGCGTTCCAACTATCTCTGTTTGCGGCAATTCAGCATCCTGCTGGAACACTCGCAATTCGAGATGGATCGTCCGGAGCTCAGACTCTTCACGGAGGTGGTCGCCTGGGCGATCCAATCACCGGACGGTGATTTGGATGCCTTTGCTGGCGCGAGTCATGCAGAACCCGCTTTTTTATCAAAGCTCGCCTCGGTTGGCGAGGAGTGTACAGGCCGTGCCTGTCGCTTCTATCGCCGTTGTTTTTTACAGAAGGCCCGCGCAAAAGCTTTGGCAGCGCATGTCATCGTGGCCAATCATGCGTTGGTCTTTTCTGATCTTCAAGCCGACGGCGGGATGCTTCCCCCGCACGCGCAACTTGTCTTTGATGAAGCGCACAACTTGGAAGAGGCCGCCACACGCCATCTCTCGGTCGAGGTCTCGCCGTATCGACTCAGCCAGCTTCTCCATCGCCTGAGCCGAACCAAGGGCAAGCGGAGCAGTGGGACGCTCGAAGTGCTGAGTACTCATCTTGAAAAGGGCGCACTGACCAATGATGAGACGGTTGCCCAAAAAATTCGTCAGCATATCCGGGGTTCCAAACAGGCGCTCTCCGACGTGCATGATGCGGCGCATCAGCTCTTTCAGCGACTCTTTGGTTTATTGGGCGAGGATAACCACGCCACGCGGTACCGCTGCGAAACAGAAGGGATGGACATAACACCGGCCATGTTGACTGGCGAGGCCGCCCTTCCGCCTCTGCGACGTCTGATCTTCAACAACAAAGCCTTTCTCTCCGCTGAGCAGCGATTGGATGAACGCGCCCTGGCCAAGGAACGTGAAACCTTGCGCCTCGCCGTCAAGAAGGCGTCAGAGCAACTGACCTATCTGGCCGATACGTTACGTCAAGCATCCGAGGGTGAGCTGGCTCTGTATGGCGATCAAGCCTCAAACATTGAAGGCGCGATCGCCTCGCTGCAAGGCTTTATGACAGAGGTTAATTTTGTCTTGGATGCGCAGGATCCCTCTTATGTCTTCTGGGCGGAACCTGCAGGGCGCTTCTGGCATGGCCAAGCCAGCCTCGTGGCGGCTCCCCTCAAAATTTCCACGGCGTTGGCGGAACGGCTCTATGCCAAGAAGACCTCTATCATCTTTTGTTCCGCCACGCTTCGGGTGGGCGGAAGTTTTGATTTTATTGGTAAAAGGCTGGGGCTGGATAAGGTTGAAGAGGGGCGTATCGTGACCTGTGTTGCCGAGAGCCCCTTTGATTATGTGCGGCAGTGCGCCACCTACGCCTTGACCTGTCTGCCCGAGCCCTCCGGACCCGATGGCGGAAGTTATGTCGAGCAACTCAGTGCGCTCATGCTCGATATCTTTCTCAAGACCCAAGGCCGCGCCTTGGGACTCTTTACCAGTTATGAGATGATGAACAAAGTGGTGCACCTGTTGGAGACCCCCTTGCGCGAGGCAGGAATTCGACTCTTGGTCCATGGTTCGAGTGGCACCCGTGACCAGATTACACGTCTTTTCCGAGCCAAGGATGGCCCCTGTGTGTTGCTGGGAGCGCAGTCTTTTTGGGAGGGTGTTGATGTAGCAGGGGATGCCTTGAGCTGCGTCGTGATGGCGCGCCTGCCCTTCTTATCCATGGGCGACCCGATTGTCGAGGCGCGCTGCGAGCAGATCGACCAGGCTGGCGGGAGTTCCTTCCGTGAGTTCTCCATGCCGCAGGCTGTGATCCGGTTCAGGCAGGGCTTTGGCCGCCTGATTCGGACCTGTACTGACAAGGGCATTGTCATTGTGGCTGATCCGCGGCTCGTCACGCGTGGCTACGGAACCGTCTTCAGTCGCAGCCTTCCCTGTCCCGTACGCAAGATCACCTCACCTGCCGAACTCCTCAACTCTGTTGAGAACTTCTTTACGTAAGCTTCGCATCCAATAGAGTTCAAAACCTTGCATTATCGGATCAAAAATGATACGATTCAGCCGTTTAAATGATACGAAGAAGGATTTCTCGTCATGTACAATAAACGGCAAGAGTGGATAATTGGGTATATCAAGTCACACAAAGAGGTCTCTCGGAAAGCGATCGAGAGCGCTATTTCTGGTGCCTTTTCTGAAAAAAATTCCCGTATTACAATCTTGCGGGATTTGGATCTATTAATTGAAGATCGCCTGGTTATAAAGTCTGGAGCGGGTAGGGGAACGACCTATCAGCCCTCCGCAAGGTCGCTCCTTCTTGACACACTCGACGTGAAGGCCTACTTTGAGCAGGAGTCTGATCAACGTGTCTTACGATCCGAGAACTTCAATTTTGGAATTTGGCCACATTTAACAGGGTTGCTGAAAGAGGAGGAGAAGCGTGAAAGTGACCTCCTGAATGAGCAATATCGGAAAAACAGGGCAGCCCTGACACCTGTCGTCCTTCAGAAAGAGCTGGAACGCTTGACCATTGAACTCTCCTGGAAATCTTCAAAAATAGAGGGCAACACCTATACCTTGTTAGACACGGAACGACTCCTAAAAGAACATGTCGAGGCGACAGGGAAAACCAGGGAAGAGGCGGTGATGATTCTTAACCATAAGGATGCACTGGACTTTGTCATCAAAAGAGCTGATTTTTTCAAAGAACTCTCTGTTCCAAAGATTGAGGAGGTTCATCGCTTGCTCGTCAAGGACCTGGGGGTCACACATGGCATACGAAAAAATCTCGTACGCATTACAGGAACAAACTATCGGCCACTGGATAATGTGTTCCAAATCCAAGAGGCCATGCGTGACTTGTGTGCCCTTGTCAATCAGACTGTACATCCCATTGAGAAGGCGCTCATGACTGTTCTCATGCTTTCGTATATCCAGCCGTTTGAAGACGGAAATAAGCGGACGTCGCGCATTCTTGGCAATGCACTTTTACTAGCATACCATTATTGTCCGTTGTCCTATCGGAGTGTAGATGAAGTTGAGTATAAAAAGGGCATGTTGCTGTTCTATGAACAGAACAATATCTCCTACTTCAAGACCCTTTTCTTGGAACAGTTCCGGCAGGCCGTCATGAAATACTTCTGAGCACGAAGTATAGCTTTTTCCCGCAGAGACGTCCACCTTCGCGGATACGGCTACGGCGGACAGGCGGAGGCGCAGAGGAGATTTTTGAAAGGATTTCCGACAGCTTCGCTTCGGCGAGGAGAAATTATAGGATTGTTTGGCTTTGAATTCTAATCCTGCTAATCCTGTTTATCCTGTCAACAACGTTTAATAAGGCAATAACGCAATAAGGCAATAAGGCAATTCCAGCCTGGCCTTATAGGCCAGTAAGTTCCGCCTCGCCTGCTTCAAAGAGGGCGAGATTTTTTTCGGCGAGGGCAGGTTTTTTGCGGAAGTTGTTTGCCATGATCGTGAGCAGACTCTCGCGTTTAAGACGCGCCACGCCATGTTTGGAGAGGGCGGCCAGCATCAGGGTGTTTGCTGCTCTGGGCATGCCTAGCTTTGTCGCGAGATCAATGGCGGGCATGACGACCAGCTTGACTCCTGCAGGAGGCTCGATGGTTCGCGGTACTGTCGCATCAACAATCACCGTGCCACCAGGCACGACGCTTCCCACGAACTTTTCATACGAGGGCTGATTCATGCAGACAAGGACATCAGGGGTGTCGACGGAGGGTGACCCGATTGGCTTGCCGGAGATAACGACGGAGCAGGCTGCCGCGCCACCGCGCTGTTCAGGTCCATAGGTTGGGAACCAAGAGGTGAAGCGCCTCTCAAGGCGTGAGGCATCCGCAACTAAGTGTCCCAGACTTAAAATACCTTGTCCTCCGAAGCCGCTGAATTTTAGACGGACCTCCCCAAACGACTCGTCAGTGACAGCGGGAGGAACGTCCAAGGACTGGTCCGCGGCAAAAAACGCATTGATGTCAGGAGGCGTCGGGGCTTCTTGACGCGGCAGGGCTTCTGCACTCGTATCGCGGAAGCACTGAAGCGGGAACTCCTTCTCCATGACCGTCATACAAAATTCTGCAGACTTGATGGCGTCGATCCCCATATTGGTGGGGCAGGGGGCGATAATTTCGACAAAGGCATATCCCTTTTTGTCGCGCTGAATCTCGATCGCCTTTCGGATCGCCTTCTTCGCCTTGAGAATACGCGTAGAGTCTGCAACAGAGACACGCTCAATATAAACAGGGCCTGCAAGCTGATTAAAGACCTCACAGACATGAAGCGGGTAGCCATCGTTTTGCGCACTTCGTCCGAGCGGGGAGGTCAGGGTCTCCATGCCCAGCAGGGTCGTGGGCGCCATCTGTCCGCCAGTCATGCCATACGTGGCATTGTTGACAAAGAAGGCTGCAAAGTGTTCTCCTCGACTTGCCGCCTGAAAGCTATTATTGAAACCGATGGCACCTAAGTCCCCATCACCCTGATAGGAGAGGACAACGGCATCGTGCCGAACACGGTTGACGCCTGTGGCTGCGGCATGTGCCCGTCCATGGGCAGCGCTGATATTGCCGCAGTCCCAGTAGTAATAACCAAAGACGCCACAGCCGACCGGCCCGATCATGATGGCCTTATCCTGGAGCCCCATCTCTGCGAGGGCTTCGGCAATGAGTTTATTGATGATGCCATGGCCGCAGCCCGCGCAATAGTGTGTTGCGCGGGTGGCATCGCCACCCCGGGTGAAGACCTCATACATTCCAAGGGTTTGTTTCGTGATCATCGGTTTCTTCTGTTCCTCTCAATGGCTTTCAACGGTTACCGCAACTTCTTTGCTGCAGCGACGATCTCTTTAACAGACATGACGATGCCCCCCATATGATTCACGAGGGCGATCTCCTGATAACGTTTCCCTTCCTTAGCAAGATGCATCAGCAGGTCATCGCGGAACTGGCCGCAACTGAGTTCTACCGCTAAGGCTTTACGTCCTGCCAAGGTGGTGCAGAGCGCCTCTGCTGGAAAGGGATTCAGCGTGATGGGTCGAAAGACGCCCGCCTTCACGCCCTCGGCACGAAGAGTTTCAGCAGCTGTGCGGGCGATGCGACTGGAGATGCCATAACAGACCAAGACGACTTCCGCATCGTCACACAGGTAGGTCTCATGCGCCGCATCCGCTCGCATGCATGCGTACTTGGCTTGTAACCGCTGGTTATGCAACTCCTGTTCCGGTGCATTCAAAAAGATGGAGCTGACCAGATTCGTGCGTGTTTCAGCTGTTCCCTCCACGGCCCAGGTGCTCATGTCCGGACGTGGCATGATCGTGTCAGGGAGGATTAAGTTCTCCATCATCTGGCCGAGCAAGCCATCTGACAAAACAATAGCAGGTGTCCGGTACTTACAGGAGAGCGCAAACGACCGCTGGGTAAAGTCGCACATCTCCTGGATGCTGGCGGGTGCGAGGACGACGCATTGATAGTTCCCGTGTCCTCCGCCCTTGACCGCCTGGTTGTAGTCCGCTTGCTCAGGATAGACGTTTCCGAGTCCGGGTCCAGCACGCATGATGTTGACAATCACGCCTGGGAGTTCCGCGCCAGCCATGTAAGAGAGTCCCTCCTGCATGAGGCTCATGCCAGGGCCCGAGGTAGCGGTGATGGCGAGTTTACCTGCTGCCGCTGCGCCATACATCATGTTGATCGAGGCGGTTTCGCACTCCGCTTGTAAGAATTCGCGCCCCAAGGCCGGGAACCAGTCGGCCGCTGCATGGGCGATCTCACTGGCGGGCGTGATGGGATACCCGAAATAGACATCTGCCCCTGCATAGAGGGCTCCGATGACGACCGCCTCATTACCTTTGATAAACTTGGTCATAGGTCTCACTTCTCGATCACAAGGACATACGGTTCAGGACAGGTGTAGAAGCAGATGCCACAGCCGACGCAGCCCTCTCCACTGTACTCGACAGGCTTGACCCCTCGACGATTGAGGTGTTCAGAGAGGCGTAGGCATTTTTTGGGGCAGGCGACAACACACCGCCTGCAACTCTTGCATTCATCAGCATGAATCACGGGATGGGGAAGGCCTATCCTCGGGGTCTCCGTACTCGCCATGTTTTCCGTTCTCCGATATAAAAAAATAGACCTCTACCTTAACGCAAATGAGCCAAAATAACAAGCCTGTTTTATGTTTTCACATTGGCTTTCTCCATCAAAAAGTCTACACTAACAACTGTATCGCCAAGCCCGCTGTGTGGGGTAGAGAAGCCATCAGTAGATTTTTTTTGCATCCGAATGACGCGAATAGAACGAATGAAGAAAAATAAGGCTCGTTGGAGCGAAGCGGAAACCATTCGGCGAATGCCGAAAGCGAAGCGGTAATAAGGCAATGAGGCTCGTTGGAGCGAAGCGGAAACCATTCGACGAATGTCGAAAGCGAAGCGGTAATAAGGCAATTTCTGTTGAAGTTATAGAAAAGTGAGAATATATGTCAATTATCAGCATGACAGGATTTGGACGCGGCGAGATCAGTGAGCAAGGGATTAAAGTGGTTGTTGAGCTCAGCACCGTCAATCGCAAACAGTTTGATTGCTCGCTCTCGCTCCCCCGCGAATTGGGGTGTTTAGAGTCCAAGATCCATGCGCTGTTACATGCAGGCATCTCGCGCGGGTATGTGAAGGGGAATGTCATGGTCAAGGCCGCGCAAGAGGGACAGACTTCACGGCTTTTGAATATGGCGCGTGTGAAAGAGCAGATCGCCGAGTTGCGAGAGGCTGCAAGGCAACTGGAGATCATGGATGATCTGTCGATCACGTCGTTGTTACAACTCCCGGAAGCCATGAATACACCCGCGCTTTTTGAAGACCCAGAGGCGTTGTGGGGGCTGCTTGAGAAGGCGACTAAGCTTGCCTTGGAGAAGCTTTGTCAGATGCGCGCCCAGGAAGGCGAGGCCTTGGCTGTGGACCTGAAGCAACGTTTTCAAGAGTTGAAGGTTTTGAGCGAGTCGCTCGCGCCGTTAGCCTTGGCAGTGCCTAAACGGTATCAGGCCACGCTTGAAAAGCGTCTGGCAGAATTGTTGGGGGACGGGTCAACGAACGGGGTCGATCCTGCCTTGCTCGCGCGTGAGGTTGCTGTCTTTGCAGATCGCTGTGATGTCAGCGAGGAGATAACACGTCTCGCCAGCCACTTTGTGCAAGTGGAGAAGGCGCTTCTGGACGGTCACGCCTCAGGCCGTACCCTTGACTTTCTCTGCCAAGAGATGTTCCGAGAGATTAACACGACAGGCTCAAAGGCAAATGATGCCGAGATGACTCGCCTCGTGATTGCCTTTAAGGCTGGACTCGAAGCCGCCCGCGAACAGATTCAGAATGTCGAGTAGGGGAGACAAGTAGCAGTCGGCAGTAGCAGTTGTTTTGATTAATGCGTGAATTCGTGAATGCTCGAATGCGCGAATGGAACTTCTGTCCAAAACTCAACAAACGTACTTCGTCTTTTTTGCTCCATACATGCCATACCTGCTATCTTAATTCACGCATTCCCGCATTCGCGCATTCGCGCATTTCTCCTTACCGCTGGCGGTAGAAGAGATAGATCCCGATGCAGAGAAATAATAAATTGGGAAAGACGACCGCAAGGGTGACAGGGATAAACATATTTTTGGCACCAATCTCGCAAAGGATGGCCGTTCCATAGAAGGAGAAGAACATGGCCACTGCAGCGACGATGCCTTTGAAGACGCTTTGACGTCCAGTCACAACCCCTGCCGGGATGGCAAAAAGTGTGATGACCAGACAGGACAATGGGGCGATGAGACGCGCTCCAATATCATAGAGTTTGACACATCTTTCTTGCTTGCTGAGGTAGGGGTTCTGCTGGAGGTCCGTTAGCAGATCCCGTGTGGTGCTGTGCTCGGGTTTCTTATTCATGACCAGAAAATCACGAGGCGTCTCGGTCAGCTCGGGAAAGGACCGGATCGAAAGGGACTCCAAGGCTTTATAGGGGTTGGCGACAGGTTCGTTGAGTTCATCAAAGTACTGATACTGGGGGTTAAAGAACCACCACACGCCATCTAGATATTCAGCCCGACGTGCTGTAACCTCCAACATGCGGCTCTTATCCTCGCGATCAAAAGAGAGGCGAACACCCTCAAGGGTTCCAGGTTTTTGGATGTCAATGCGATTAATACGCCAGATGCGACGGTCAACCTGGTTGAAGTAGGCCACATTCTCACGGAGGCTCATGGTCGTCTTCTTGAAATCATCATCCTTGAATTTCCACGCCCACTCCGCGGCTCCAGGCGTGTAAACCTCATTGAGCACAGCAACGAGAATCATGGCACAGGTGGCGACGAGCAAGAGGGGACGTACTATCACGACGAACCCAATCCCATTCGCGCGCATCGCGGTGACTTCACTGTGACGACAGAAATTCCACATCGTATAGAGCGCCGCGAGCATCAGTGTCGCTGGAAAAAGCCAGATGAAAAAGGGAGAAAGGTATCCGATAAAGTAGGCGACAATGGTGAGGAAAGGGGGCTTGGCTGCGAGTAAATCATCAAAAGAGCTAATCAGTTCGAAAAGGATATAGATACCCAAGAACATGATCAGGCAGTACGCCAAGGGCACCAGAAACTCACGAAGAATATATTTCGAGAGGATACGCATAGGAATCCGTGATCAGTGAGTCGTAAATGGTGAGTCGTGAATAGTGGTCAGTCACCAGTGGTCAGCGGTCCGTGAACAGTCATCAGTAAATAGTTAACTGACTTCTGACTTCTGACTTCTGATCTCTGACCTCTGGCTTCTGACTCCCGCTACTCATCCACTTGGTCGGCGATGGAGTCATCGACTTCCATATTGGAGTAGACGTCCTGTACGTCATCGTGCTCTTCCAACATCGTGACGAACTTATTGACTGCCTTGGCGACGGCAACATCCTTCACATTTGCTTTTGTCAGAGGGACCAGTCCGACCTGCGAATTTTCCCGGTCAAACGCAATACCAGCAGCTTCGATGGCCGCACTGACCTCAGCAAAGGCATTCGGCTGACAGGTGACGGTGAAACCACCCTCTTCAGTCAAAAGGTCATCCGCACCTGCGCCCAAAGCGACTTCCATGATCTTGTCTTCTGTTAGGTCTGGAGTTGCAGGGATCATGATGGTTCCCTTGCGTTCAAAGCTACGGAAAACAGAGCCCTGACCTGAAAAATCGGAACCATTCTTTTTAAAGATGTTTCGAACTTCCGAGGCTGCGCGATTCTTGTTGTCGGTCAGAACCTTCACGACCAATCCAACACCGCCACTCGCGTAACCTTCATACGTAATTTCTTCGAGTGCGTCTGCCGCCAGTTCGCCCGTGCCCTTCTTGATGGCACGCTCGATGTTATCATTCGGCATGTTCACTGACTTTGCCTTGGCGAGCAACGTGCGAAGCGTCGGGTTGTTCCCTGGGTCACCGCCACCGTTTTTAGCGACAATCGTCATTTCCTTGGCGATTTTCGAAAAGATTTTTCCGCGCTTGGCATCTGCCGCGCCCTTTTTATGCTTAATCGTTGCCCATTTACTATGACCGCTCATCGTCTTCCTCGCTTATTTGAGCCAGTTATCTAAAACTTTGCTCACCTGTTCGTTGTTCGTCGTCTCTTCCGACGACACCCTCCCCCGCTGGCATAGCTTGCCCTAGCAGGTCGGACGGCGCATCGCCCTCAAAATCCTGTATCCATCCGTTCTCGAAGCCGAGTTCTTCGGCTACGTCAGTCAGTCGCGCATACTCGTCCGGCGAGACCTTCCTGTTCCATCCCTCGCGCAGGTACGCCTCATGAACCGGCGTATACTGCGACATGACGCTCACCGCCACGTCGGTTCCTACGTTGTCTGCCAACCAACGGAGGTTAGCGATCGCCTCCTCAATATGCCCTGGCAAAGCCAAAATGCGACAAATCACGCCCTTTCGGGCAATCCCGTCCTCATCAGTCTCTAAGGGGCCTAGCCTCTGCCAGAACCATTGAAACGCCTGACGTGAGGCCTCTACATAATGAGCAGCATCTGAACCTTCCAAGGCGACTTCGGCCGTGGCATAGCGTAAATCCACGAGCGCAATATCAATGAGCTCAGAAAACGCAGCCAAGACCTTTGGCGACTCAAAACCCGATGTATTATACACAAACGGGAGAGAGATGCCAGCCTGAATTAAGGGTTTTACCGCTTCTTTTATCTGAGGCAGCCAGGGGGTGGGGGAGACCAGATTCCAGTTATGACACCCTCGGAGGGCTATTCCCTTGAAGAGTTCCCTTAGCCCCTCAATCGTCAGATCCTCACCTTGGTTAGCCTGGCTCCACGGGTGATTCTGACAATAAATGCAGCGCAAGGTACAGTGCGAAAAGAAGATCGTACCCGAACCGCGGACACCACTGATCGGGGGTTCTTCCCCGAAATGGGGCCCATGACGAAAGACGCGGGGGTGCAGGCCTGCTTTGCAGTACCCCACCTTTCCCGCACGTCGGTTCACATGACAGGCCCGAGGGCATAAGTCGCAGGAGTCTAACAGTGAAAGCGAATTTTCATTCATAAAAGGAGCGGTGGAACTTGGCTAAATTATCTCGCACAAAGCCACGAAGCCACAAAGAAATTCAAGACTGAAGCTTCATTTCTTAACTTTGTGGCCTTGTGTCTTTGTGCGATACAGTTATTCATTCGTCTATTCCCGGGACCCCGGGTGGCGCGCTTGTTTATAACTAGGGGGCTTTTGTGGGCTCCGTCTTCAGATTGGAGATAGCCTTCCGGTGCGTCGTGAAGACCGTTCTCCCGTAACCAGCGCGCTTCAATGTGGAAACAATCGATTTCATGACTCGGGTGTCCCGCTCTGACGGCTCGGAGGGGACCAAGATGAAGATGGTCTGGTCGCGGGTAATTTGTTTGTCCTTAAAGATCGAAGGGATTTTTTCCAGGGTGATTGTCTTTTCCTCAAAGAGGATCTCGCCGGCAGAAGTCACCTGTATTTCCGGTTCACGGGAATCAGCAACGCGTGTGGAGGTCATACAGCCAGATGACAGCATGACCATGGCAAGCAGAAAAAGGGATAAGATGTGAACCATAAAACCTCCTCAAAAGGTTGCAAAGTTTATCACACGTAAGGGCGTTTGTCAGTAGCAGACTTGAAAGGAGTTCCGCTTGCTAAACACCCCTGATTATGGTATATTTTTTAATCTGTAAAGCAGAGGATTTTCTGTGGAGAGAATCCTTGTTTATAATGTTTATAACATCTTCATTGTTAACAGATTACGAATTATTCAAAAGGACTCTTTTTGCGTAATTCTCGGGGACGGAGTCTACTGTAATCCTGTTGGCTGAGAAAAAAAACGTATTTTTTGCCCGCATGTTGCGTGCAGAACTAAACAAAAAAAGGAATAAGATGAGTAAGTTGAATACACGTCATGTGTTTACTTCCGAATCCGTGTCAGAAGGTCACCCAGACAAGGTCTGTGACCAGATTTCTGATGCGATTCTGGACGCCTGTTTGGCGCAAGACTCGAATGCACACGTTGGATGCGAGACAGCTGTCGGCACTAATCTGGTCGTTAATGTCGGTGAAGTGACCTGCAAGAACTGGGACAAAATCAATCCCCAGAACATCGCCCGCGATGTCGTCGCCGACATTGGCTATGATGATCCCTCCGAAGGATTTAGCTTTGATACGTTTAACTATGTGAGCGCACTGCATGGTCAGTCGCCTGACATCAATCAGGGCGTCGACAAGAAGACCCTCGAAGAGCAAGGTGCCGGCGACCAAGGAATGATGTTCGGGTATGCGACGACGTCCACGCCGGAACTGATGCCCGCGCCGATTATCTTCTCTCACAAGTTGCTCCAGATGTTCACCACCCTGCGCAAGAATGGCGAGATCCCTTATCTCCGTCCCGATTCCAAGGCCCAGGTCAGTGTCCTGCATGACGATGGGGTGGCGAAGGAGATCACGGCTGTGGTGGTTTCACATCAGACCCGCGACATTTCCATTAAAAAAATCCGTAAGGATCTGGAAGAGAATGCTCGCATCCTCCTGAAAGACACGGGAATGGTGACGAACAAGACCAAGTTCTTCATCAACCCCACCGGACGCTTCGTCATTGGTGGTCCTTGCGGCGACTCGGGCGTGACAGGCCGTAAGATCATCGTGGACAGCTACGGCGGTGTCGGCTCCCATGGCGGTGGCGCGTTCTCCGGCAAGGATCCCTCGAAGGTGGATCGTTCCGCAGCCTATTACGGACGCTATGTCGCCAAGAACATTGTCGCCGCAGGCTTGGCCGAGAAGTGCGAAATTCAGGTGGCGTATGCCATCGGTGTCGCAAAGCCGCTGAGCATCAATGTCAGTACGTATGGCACCGGAAAAATTGACGAGACGAAGATCGAAAAGATCCTGATGTCTGGCGAAGTCTTTGATTTCCGTCCCGGCATGCTGATCAAGGATCTGGGCTTGACCTCGCCAAAGGGCTGGACGTATCGCAAGACCTCCAACTACGGACACTTCGGTCGCGAAGGCTTCCCGTGGGAGAAGGTCAACCGTGTCGCAGCCCTCCGCGCCGCCGCAGGTATGAAAAAATAGTTTGAGAATATCACACGAAGTCACAAAGGGCACAAAGGGATAGATTTTTTCTTCGTTACCTTTGTGCCTTTGCGTGAGAAAGAGGAATTGTTATGGATTATAAAGTTAAGGATTTGAGCCTCGCCGAGTGGGGCCGTCGTGCGATTGAAATCGCCGAAAAGGAAATGCCGGGCCTGATGTCGACGCGTGCCAAATATGGCGCGACGAAGCCACTCAAGGGCGCGCGCGTCATGGGCTCGCTCCACATGACCATCGAAACCGCCGTGCTTATCGAGACGCTCGTTGAGCTGGGCGCGGATGTCCGCTGGTGCTCCTGCAACATCTTCTCGACTCAGGATCATGCGGCTGCGGCGATTGCCAAGGTCGGTGTTCCCGTCTTTGCCTGGAAGGGCGAGACACTGGAAGAGTATTGGTGGTGCACGCGTCAAGCCTTGACTTGGCCAGATGGCTCGGGCCCCGACTTGATCGTGGATGATGGCGGTGATGCGACGTTGCTCCTGCATTGGGGCGCACGCGCCATTAAAGGCGAGGTGGCCTTTTTGGAGGCACCCAGCGGAAGCGAGGAAGAGGGAATCATCAAGGCTCTCGTCAAGACGATTCTCAAAGAGGCACCGGCTTACTTTCCTGCCGCAGTTAAGCGCTGGAAGGGTGTCTCCGAGGAGACCACAACTGGCGTGCACCGTCTCTACCAGCTCGAAGCTGAAAAGAAGTTGCTCGTCCCAGCTATCAATGTGAACGACTCCGTCACCAAGTCAAAGTTTGACAACATCTACGGGTGTCGTGAATCCTTGGTGGATGGTCTCAAGCGCGCGATGGACGTGATGGTCGCGGGCAAGACAACCTTTGTCTGTGGCTATGGTGATGTTGGCAAGGGGTGCGCGGAGATTCTTAAGAATCATCGTGCGCAAGTCTGGGTCTCTGAAATTGATCCGATCTGTGCGCTCCAAGCGTGCATGGCTGGCTACAAAGTGGCGACTGTCGAGGACGCACTGCCGTTTGCGAACATCTATGTGACGACCACAGGTAACTGTGACATCCTCACCGCTGAACACATGAGCAAGATGCGCGACCAGGCGATTGTCTGCAACATCGGCCATTTCGATAACGAGATCCAGGTCTCGCAATTGAAGTCGTGGCCGGGTATCAAGCATGTCAATATCAAGCCGCAGGTCGACAAGTACATCTTCCCAGATGGACACTGCATCTATCTGCTCGCAGAAGGACGCTTGGTCAACCTCGGGTGCGCCACAGGACATCCGAGCTTTGTGATGTCCAACAGTTTCACTAATCAGACGCTTGCGCAAATCAAGCTCTGGAATGAGAAGCTCGAGATTGGCGTCTACCGTCTGCCCAAAGAACTTGATGAAGAGGTCGCCCGTTTGCATCTTGACCAGCTCGGAGCCAAGCTCACGAAGCTGACCAAACAGCAGGCGGACTACATCGGCGTCAAAGTCGATGGCCCTTACAAGCCCGAACATTATAGATATTAAGGTGGCGCAGACATTCCTGTCTGCGAAAAAAGGGCAGACAGAAATGTCTGCCCCACCTTACTTATCGCAAGATGTCAAAAAAGAACGCACTAACGAACTTCTTTTCCCTTATTTGACGTTCGAAGTTGAATGTTGAATGTTCGATGTTCGTATTCAAAACTTTAGAACTTTAGAACTTTAGAACTTTAGAACTTCTTATTATGAACTGGCTAGCAAAACATATTCTCCTTTTTCATGTCGCTGCTTTTGTGATAGCGGTGAGCTGGATCCATGGCGGTACACGTCCTGATTGGTTGCTGCCCGTTATCCCATGGATGGCGTTGGCCATACTGGAGTGGTTTCTCTTATGCGCCCAGCCGAAAAAAGATGAGCTCCTCTTGGACTCCCGTGAACGCGTCTGGTCCGTGCTGAAAAAAGATTATTTGGTTCATATAGCATTGGCCTTTACCGTCCTCCTCATCATTCCCTTCTTTAATATTGCAAAGGAACCTATCTTTGTCGAAGCGACCCAGACGTGGCAGGCTTTTGCGCCTCCAGTCAAATGGCTCCCCTTCACAACAGATGTCCGCCGCCATGGCATTGTGCTCTTATGGTTTATCCCTGCAATGATTGCTGTGTTGGCCGTGAAACACGGACTGCTGAAACGTTCAAAGCGTATCTTGCTGGAGATCATCTGTTGGAATGGTGCAGCCCTCGCATTGCTCGGTTTTATTCAGCTCGCTTGGCAGACGGATTCCATTCTCTGGCTGACCCAAATGGAGGGGGACTTCTTCTCTGTTTTTGGGTATGTGAATATTGGCGCTGCCTATTTCACCTTGATTGGTGCCTTCTCCTTTGGCCTCTGGCTCCAACAGGCAGCTGAGGATGTCAACCTCGCTGCTGTTTCAACATTAGAGCCCGATGAATTGCAATCGCCGTGGAGGGTACATCGGATGGTATTCCCAACCTTTCTGTGCTTTGCGGGTGCAATCGCAACCTTATCCCGTGCAGGAATCATCCTTTGCTTTATACTCTTTGTCTTTTTCGTGATTTATGGTTTAGGATATATCTGGAAGCGGATTGACCTCGGAGTGCGCATTTCCATCCTCTCGGGGATCAGTGCCTTTATCTTCATCTTGGTGGTTCTCTTCTTTGCCTTACGACTCGAAGGCCTGAAAAGGGAATTGGCAACCATTACGTGGCAAGCGGTCATCGAACGTGTCTCTGGAAACGGCCAATATCATGTTCGGGTTTCCAAAGAGATCGCCAGCGACTACCCGCTCTTTGGCGTGGGTGGCTGGGGTTATCCTGTCTATCAGGGGGTTTATATGACCCCTGAGGAAGCCAAGGGGAAGCAGGTTGTGGGTGGAAGCAATGTCCACAACGATATGTTCCAGTTTCTTGCGGAACACGGGGTCATTGGTTTTGGATTCATGATGGCCTTTGCTTTAGGCGTGGTGATCCCTCTGTTCCTGGAGGTGATACGCTTCTGCAGACTCAAGCCGAAGGGCGTCCAGAGTCCAGGGTTCGCGCGCAAAACATATTGGTTCTATCGTTTACCCCCTGTAATCGTGGCGGTCTTTGCCGGAACAACCGCAACAGTGGCTCATTCGTTTGGCGACCTCCCCTTCCGTTCCCCGGCCATCTTGGTGATCTGGCTCCTCGCCTTTGTCTGCGCCGCCGGCTGGCTGCCGGTGATGAAGAAGTGATAAAGTTCTAAAGTTCTAAAATGCTAAAGTTCTAAAGTTTTGAGAAGAGAGCGCGAGCGATAAGTTTAAGACGCAGTTTCAAATTGGAGAATTGTATTTTAACTTTAGAACTTTAGAACTGTCTCCCCACTCTCGAACTTTAGAACTGTCTCCTCACTTTAGAACTTTAGAACTCTCGAACTTTAGAACTTTTCACATATGAACACAACAATAGACATCTTTGTCCCGGGACGCGTCTGCCTCTTCGGTGAACACTCGGACTGGGCCGGCGGTCATCGCCGGACCAACTCTAAATTGGCCCCCGGCGTGGTGATCATCTCGGGTACCAATCAAGGCATGTTCGCCCGCTGTAAGAAAGCATCAGGGGAGTTGGTGGTCCGCTCCACCCTGCCGAATGGAAACGTCACCGAAACGTATCGCGTGCCCATGGAGCTCTCCTGCTTGCAGCGGGAAGCCTCCGAAGGCGGCTTCTTTAGCTATGCCGCAGGCGTTGCCGCCTATATGTTGGATTTCTATGGTGTGGATGGCATCGAAATCGACAATTATAAGACGACACTGCCCGTCAAGAAGGGACTAAGTTCCTCTGCCGCCTTCTGTGTGCTGGTCGCACGAGCCTTTAACCAGCTCTATCAGTTGGGTCTGACCACGCGCGGGGAAATTGAGGCTGCCTATCAAGGTGAAATCTCCACACCATCGCGGTGCGGCCGTATGGACCAGGGATGCGCGTATGGACAGATCCCTGTCATGATGACCTTCGACGGCGATCGGGTTGGCGTGAAGCCCTTGCGCCCAGGCGGGGACTTTTATCTTTTAATCGCTGACCTCTGTGGCAAGAAGGATACCGTCAAAATTTTAGCAGACCTCAACGCCTCCTTCCCTTTTGCACAGAACGCCACGGATGAGCAGGTCCAACGTACTTTGGGTTCTGACAATCAGCGCATCCTCAAGGAGGCTCAACAGGCCATTGAAGCCGGCGACGCGCCGAGCCTCGGCGCCTTGATGTCAGAGGCGCAGAGACTCTTTGACGCGAACCTCATGCCCCTTTGCTCGGAACTTCAGAGTCCCAAACTTCACAAGGTCCTTGCTGACCCACAGGTTCACCCCTTCATCCATGGCGGAAAGGGTGTTGGCTCCCAAGGCGATGGCTCTGTTCAATTCATCTGCAAGAGCGTGGCGGATCGCCAGGCCCTGACAGGCTATCTCTCAACAACCTGTGGAATGTTCTGCTTTGATCTCGATATCACCCGCCCTGCCACCGTGCGAAAAGCTGTCATCCCTGTCGCAGGACTGGGCACCCGCATGTTCCCCTATACCAAGGCTGTCCCCAAAACATTTCTGCCCGTGGTCACCGCAGAAGGTGTCACTAAGCCCGTCATTCAAGTGATCCTGGAAGAGGCGGTTTCAGCAGGTATTGAAGAGATCGCACTGATCATCCAGCCCGAAGACGAAGCCCGCTTCCTTGCTTATTTCCAGACAGAGACCCGTGCCGAGACCCTGAACAAGCTGCCCCCTCAATTGCGCGAGGAGGCTGAAAAGCTCAGGAGATTGAGCGCGCGGATCACCTACATCCCCCAGAAAGAGGCCAAGGGCTTTGGGCATGCGGTTCTGCTCGCTGAGAAATTTGTCGCCAATGAGCCCTTCCTGCTCCTGTTAGGGGACCACCTCTTCTGCTCCTCTGAGCCACGGAGCGTCGCGCGTCAAGTGGTCGAACGGTTTCAGGATTTTGGCGATGCGCAAAGCGTGGTCGGTATCTGCGAGGAGAAACTCGAACGGACCAAGCACTACGGTACGGTCACCGGCGAATGGGTCTCCGAAGAGACGCTTCAGATCAACAAGATCGTGGAGAAGCCGACAGAAGACACGGCACAGACCTATCTCAAGGTCGAGCGACATGGCAAGCCAACCTACTTCTGCGTCAATGGCATCTATGTGCTCCGCCCCAGAATCTTCGCTATTTTACGTGCCTCAGCCGCCGCAAAAAGTGAAGGAGAGATCGAGTTGACCTCCGCTCTGGAGTCCCTGCGCGAAGAAGAGGGGCTCAAAGGCCTGATCGTCAATGGCAGCCATTTCGATACCGGCCTGCCCCATATCTATGCCGAGACCGTCGCCCGCTTTGCGCAAAAACAAGGTCTTGCGAATACCCCTGAACAGAAAATAGCTCACTCATGATAAAAGAATTAAAAAGCATTGAACAGGAAGATGATCTGCTCAAAAAAGCACTACTTTTGTCTGCGCTTGTGACCAAATCATTTAAAGCGGCTGGATGGGATTTAGTGGTTGTGGGCGGATCTGCTGTGGAGTTTTACACAGAAGGGGCCTATATGTCAGGGGATGTTGATTTTTGTCGACTGAATGCCCGCCCCATTCCGCTTCGCCTCGCGCAGGATGTGATGTCCACACTCGGCGCAACAGGTGGACCCCGTAGTTGGCAGATCGCAGGACTCTTCGTGGATTTGCTGGGACTCTTTGAGAATGAAGCGAGAACGCCTTGCCGGGAAGTCATGACACCCTTGGGGCCTGTTATCATTATGCCTCCAGAGTTAGTTGTTGCTGAGCGCGTGTTGAGTGCCTACTATCCTTCTGAGAATAATGAAAACAAGGCTGTAGCACGAACGCTTATCTCTGTTGGGCTTTCAGAGCGGTTGTCGATAGATTGGGAGGAAGTTGACCGTGTTGCTCGTTTGCCTGATTTTCGGATTGCAGAAGAGGTAAAAATCTTAAAAAAAGAAGTTTCAGATGAAGCCAGAAACACTTAAAATAAGCTGGGATCAGTGGCAGGAGCAACGGTCTGCTCTTCGTTCCATTTCGCGCAAAATCGCGCCGAATGGCCTCTGCCGGTCTTCCAGTTCCTCTGATGCGCGCCTGAAGAAACTTTTCAACGGCAAGCGTACGCCACCGTCCAGGCACGCAGGCGAGTAATCCCTATGTATTGATCAAGTTCCTCCAAAGAAAGGAATTTTCCGCATGCCACTTTCAAAACATTATATTGATGTGCAAACCGAGACGATCCAGTTTGATCCGGTCGTAATGGGCCAAGCATTGCAAAAATGCACTGAAATAGAATTTGCCTTATTGATGGGGTCTGCGAAAACGGGTGTTGTCAACCCCCATAGCGACATAGACATTGCGATCTATCTGAGGGAGCCTATCACGATTGAGTTTTACGCTCAAGTGACAGCGTGCGTGAATCAGCAACTCGCACGTGATGTGCGTGTTGATATCGGCATTCTAAACAAGGCAGATCCTGTTTATCGTTTTGAGTCATTGAAAGGGCGTTTACTCTTTTCTCGAAACGAGGAAAACTGGCTGCATTTTTACTCGGTGACATGCCGGGAATATGAGACGCAGATGCTCCATTATGAGCGACAGAGACGTTACCGAATGGAAAGAGGTGTTGCATGAAACTGAACGGAGTTGTACAGCGTAAACTCGCACTGCTTGATCAAAACGTTGCAAAGCTGGAGAGGTATCTGGATGGTAAAACGCTGGAAGACTTTAAGGCGGACGACCTGCTTCAGTCCGCTACGGAGCGGGTCCTTCAAGTGGCGATTGAAGTGATCATTGACATTGCGGAACGGTTGATTGCTCTGAAAGGGGCGGGGCCTGTGGCCACGGCTTCTGAAGCGATCGAACGGCTGGTCACGCTCGGTATCCTTAAATCATCGCTGCCATATTCTGAAATGGTCCGCTTTCGCAATCGTATCATCCATGAATATGAGACAACCGACCCCGCCATTTTATACTCGATTGCGACCCTGCACCGTGCGGATTTTCGTTGTTTCCGCGATGAAATTGATCAAACCTGCTAGGCAAAAAGGAGTCTTATGAAAGGTATTATTTTAGCTGGCGGTAGTGGCACACGGCTCTATCCCTCGACGCAGACGGTCTCTAAGCAATTGCTTCCCGTCTATGACAAACCGATGATCTACTATCCGCTCTCCTTGCTGATGCTCTTCGGTATCAAGGAGTATCTGGTCATTTCCACGCCACAGGATACCCCCAACATCAAAGGGTTGCTGGGTGATGGCAAACGTCTCGGCATCTCCCTTCAGTATGCCGTTCAACCCGAACCCAAAGGTATCGCGCAAGCCTTTTTGATCGGCGCTGACTTTATCGGGAAAGATCCTGTGACCCTCATCCTCGGAGATAATATCTTCTATTTGGGCGGTCAAATGAAAGAGTTCAAGCAACAGATGAAGGCGCATGAAGAGAATAACCGCGCCATGATCTTTGCCTATCACGTCACAGACCCTGAACGGTTTGGCGTGGTCGAGTTCAACCGGGATTTCAAAGCCCTCTCCATTGAAGAGAAACCCAAGAATCCCAAATCGAACTATGCCGCCGTCGGCCTCTACTGCTTCCCGAATGACGTTGTGGAGAAAGCGCGTGCGCTTAAGCCCTCCGCGCGCGGGGAACTCGAGATCACCGATCTCAACAACCTCTATCTCAACGAAGGACGCATGGATGCTATGCCCATGCGCCGTGGAAATGCCTGGCTTGATGCCGGCACACCCGATGCCCTTCTGGAAGCTGCGCAATATGTCCAGATCATGGAGAAGCGCCAGGGACTCAAGGTCGCCTGCTTAGAAGAGATCGCCCTGCGTATGGGCTTCATCACAGAACAACAGATGCAAGCCCTCGCCGACGAACTCAAAGACTCCATGGACTACAAAAAATACCTCCTCAAGATCCTCGCCGAAGTCCGTGAATTCAACTGAGAAGTTCTAAAGTTCTAAAATTCTAAAGTTCTAAAGTTGAAGAGACTGGCGAACAAAACGATTGCCGCCGTAGCCTTTGGCGTAGGCTGGTTGTGGTTAGAACAAATCTTCAAAATCCCGTTCATCCTGTCAAAAACTTTTCGTGCTTTTCGTGTGTTTCGTGGGAAAAATCTTAAAATTATGAAAACGATATTGATCACAGGCGGCGCCGGCTTCATCGGCGCGAACTTTGTTCCCTACTTTGCAGCAAAGTACCCGGATTACCACATCCTTAATCTGGACAAGCTGACCTATGCCGGCGACCTGAAGAATCTCGCCGAATGTGCAGGCATGTCCAATTATACCTTTGTTCAAGGGGATATCTGCGATGTGGCTAACCTCCACACACTCTTTGCCAAACACGATGTGCGCGGGGTCATTCACTTCGCCGCTGAAAGCCATGTGGACAACTCCATCTCGGGTCCCCGTGCATTTATTGAAACCAACATCACCGGAACCTTTAATCTTCTGGAAGCCGCACGCAAACAGTGGATGGATGGACCTAAAAAATACAAGGCAGCGTATGAAGGCTGCCGTTTCCATCATATCTCCACGGATGAGGTTTATGGCACGCTGGGGGATACCGGCCTCTTTCACGAGACCACCCCTTATGCGCCCAACAGTCCCTACTCCGCGAGCAAAGCCAGCTCCGATTTCCTGGTGCGCGCCTACCATCACACCTACGGCATGAACGTCACCACCTCCAATTGTTCCAACAACTACGGACCCAAACAGCACAACGAAAAACTGATCCCCACGATCATTCGTAAGTGTCTCGCAGGAGAGCCGATTCCCGTCTACGGCAAAGGCGCCAATATCCGCGACTGGCTCTATGTCCTCGACCATTGCAAAGCGATCGACTTGGTCTATCACGATGGCAGGGCAGGGGAGACCTACAATGTCGGGGGCCGCAACGAGAAGACGAACCTGGAGATTGTGCGCGAGATCTGTGCCATCCTTGATAGCAAAAAGCCACGTCCCAAAGGCGCGTCCTATGCGGAGCTGATCAGCTTTGTGACGGATCGTCCCGGACACGACCTGCGCTACGCCATCGACGCCACCAAGCTTGAGACCGAACTCGGCTGGCAAGCCCAAGAAAACTTTGCCTCCGGCATCATCAAGACCATTGATTGGTATCTTGAGAATAGTTCTAAAGTTCTAAAATGCTAAAGTTCTAAAGTTGTTGCCACTGGCAACTTGTTGCTTGCGATTCACCCTTCGCGACTTACTGGTTACGATTCACAACTCATAACTGCTCCATAACTTTAGAACTTTAGCACTCTCGAACTTTAGAACTGGATTTAACTATGACAAACGAAGAGTTCAAAAGGCAACTAGAAGAGAGAACATTGGCGTTTGCAGTGGCTGTCATGAACTTCCTTTATCAGCTTCCAAAGCATCCTTTGTTTTCAGTTATCATTACACAGTTGGCGAAGTCCAGTTCATCAGTTGGGGCTAATTACCGAGAAGCAAACCGGGCTGAAAGCAAGGCAGACTTTTCCCATAAAGTTGGAATTGCAGAAAAAGAATCAAGTGAAACAGTTTATTGGCTGACTGTTTTGTCTCGCGTGTCATTTCTCGACATTAGCCTTAAACAAGCAAATCAACCACTCCTCGCTGAAGCGACCGAGTTGCTAAAGCTTTTCTCGACCATCAAGCGCAAATCTAGTCTTTAGCTCCAAACACTTTAGAACTTTAGCACTCTCGAACTTTAGAACTTCCCCTCTGTTTTCAACAATCAAGCGCAAATCCAGTCTTTAGTTCTGGAACTTTAGAACTTTAGCATTTTAGAACTTTAGAACTGTCACCCCTCTTTCATCTTATGAACACACACACTATTGGTATCGTCGGCTGCGGCTTCATCGGCGGAGCCCTCAAGCAATGGGTTGAAACCTATAACCCCAGCGTCAAGGTGCTGGTCTCGGATCCGCCCAAAGGCATGAACGACGACCTCTCCGTCGCAGAGGTCATCTTCATCAGCATCCATATCCCGACCGAGGCAAATGACGCGCAAGAGCTCGCACCCTTGGTGTCCATTATCATGGCGTTGCCTGATCGCCCCATCTTCATTCGCACCACGATTCTTCCCGGGACCAGCGAACGCCTCTCCAAAGAGACAGGACGCCGTGTGTACTTCATGCCGGAGTTTTTGACCGAGCGGACCGCCTATGCCGACTTCTGTTCCCAGCCCATGGTCTTCACCGCCGAGAGCGAACTCCTGCAGAAGATCTTTGTGCAGAAGAAATTTGTAGAGATGACCTCCTTTGAAGCCGAAGTCGCCAAATATGCGCACAACGTCTTTGGTGCGGTCAAGGTCTCCTATTTCAACGGCATCTACGACTACTGCAAAAAGAACAATGCCGACTACGACCGCGTGCTTCAAGGGGTTCTGTTGAGCGGCTACATCAACGACATGCACGCCCGTGTGCCAGGCCCTGACGGCAAGCTGGGATATGGCGGCAAATGTTTCCCGAAAGATGTCAACGCCCTCACCGAGATGACCAAGGGTTATCCCCTCCACGAACTCCTCAAGACTATTAAGCCCATGAATCTGATCTTTCGTGGGGCTGACGTCTGAGTAAGGAAACTGGAAACAGTTCTAAAGTTCTAAAATGCTAAAGTTCTAAAGTTTTTGAAAAAAGGGCACGAACGA
>CAYWNP010000015.1:0-7181 GCA_964459675.1 uncultured Akkermansia sp.
AGATCCTGTGGCGACTGTGAGTAGCGCAAGGCCTCTGGAAGAACGGCGAAGAGGGCTTTGGCTGTGCCATACGTGCCATTCACTCGGCCCTGTTTCGTATTAAAGAAATAGATTTCGCCTTGCGCTAAACCCAGCTCGAATCGAGCCCTAATCATATCGAGTTTCTTACGAAGCTCGTCTTTCTGCTGTTGCGTAAGCCCCACGGGAAGAGCTTTCTTCTCCAGGCCTGCTGGGTTTGGCGCATCAATAACAATATTATTAGTCGAAGGTCCGTCAAAGAGGGCATCCAATGATTTTCCGACCTGACCTTCCGTTGTGGGCGGGGTGGCAACCGCACCTGAGTCTATTACCGCCACCGGAGTTGCTGTATCAAAGGGGGGGGGCAAAGGACTCGGGTTTACCTCTTCCGCCTTTTCGGGGATATCGACGACCGTCTTGTTCAGAGAAATTGCTGACGGGGTCAGTGCTTCAGCAGTCCAGGCAATAGGCTGTTCCACCTGTATCCGATTAATAAAAATGCCATTGCCTTTTCGGGACACCGTATAGGGGGGGGAAATATAACGCCCTTCAATAAAAACAAAGCCCTTGCGCTTCGGCGTCCCAAGCGTCAGTCCCAACGCCTCAATCGCTTCACTCGGCACCTCTGGCAATTGGGCATGGCACACCGAAACTAAAATTGAAAAAACGCCGACGCAGACTAGAATTATATGCTTGCTACACATGACTAACCCTTAAAAATAAACAAAAAAACCCCACCTTGCCGTATGACAGGATCCCTGAAACCTCGTACTTGAGGTGGGCGCTCTAGTCGGTGGCTTCAGGTCCCTGTCAAAAACAGGGCTCCGTCTTACGCCGCATTCAAACTCCCAAAATAAAATGAAGGTCAGAGAAATTCTGCTTATCCGCGAACAAGGCAGGGTCCACTTCGGTACTCTCACCGGGAAAAAGACCCTTCCCGGATTCCAAAAAAAGAAGTCGTTAATATAACACAGATTTAAGATGGGGTCAAATTGAGACTGTGCTTAAAACTCAAAGCGTTTTTTTCTAATACCCCAACCGAATGGATGCCGACCGACCATGCGCCGCCAGTCCCTCGACCTCCGCAAAGATTTCGATCGACTGACAGGTTTCGAGCAGGTCTTCACGCGTGAACTCGACAAAACTGTGACGGCGACGAAACTCATCGGCTGTTAAGCCATTAAACATGCGAGCAGCACCACCGGTCGGCAACACATGGCTGGGGCCAGCAATAAAGTCCCCCACTGCCTCGGGCGTCCACTCCCCAACAAAAACAGCTCCCGCAGCTCGCACATCATTCACAAGGGAACGGGCATTCTTTGTGATAATCTCAAAATGCTCAGGGGCAAAACGGTTGACGAGTTCCATGCCTTGCTTCAAATCAGGGACCACGACCAACAGAATACCGCCAGCCTCCATCACACGTTCAACCATGGCAGCACGTGGCAACTTAGCAGCCTGCCAGGAGAGCTCATCACACACGGCTTGCGCCAGACACGTGGAGTCGGTGACTAAGAGCGCCTTCTCATGACCACTTCCATGTTCAGCCTGCGACAGCAAGTCCGCAGCAACCCACGCGGGCTTGGCGGTTTGATCTGCCAGAACAGCAATCTCGCTCGGCCCCGCGACCTGATCAATCGCCACAGTTCCAAAGACCTGTCGCTTGGCAGCTGTAACAAACGCATTCCCTGGACCCGCAATCTTCTGCACGGGCTTCACCGTCTTTGTCCCATAAGCCATCATACCGATAGACTGGATGCCTCCCACACGGTAAATCTCGGTCGCCCCCGCCAACTTTAAAGCATACAGCAGAACAGGATTGACACACCCCTCTTTACCACACGGCGTGCAGGCAACGATCTCCTTTACACCTGCGGCCTTGGCAAGGGTCACAGTCATGATCGCCGTTGACGCGAGCGGGGCTGTCCCCCCCGGCACGTACACCCCCACGCGCTCCATGGGCGAATAAAACTCCCCTGTGTATCCGCCTTGGGGTGTCTGCAGATACCACGGCTCACGCAATCCTGCACGTGCGAAGGTCATCACACGCCGATGAGCCTCTTGAACTGCTTGCTTTGTCCGTATAGGAACCTTCGCACTGGCGACTCGAAGTTCACTCTCTTTAACGCGAAGTTGTCCCTTCGTTAAGACCACACCATCAAATTTCTTTGCGGCTGCCAAGACAGCCACATCGCCCTGCTCCCGAACCATTGACAAGACCTCACTTGCGACGGTTTCTGCTGTGGCAGAAAAAGCAGGTCTGGCTAAAAAGGAGTCCACACGCTTCGTGGGTTTCTGGATAGACCAGGACACGATCTCAACATGCGTCGAAGACGCTCCGCTCTTGTATTCTTTTTTCATAAAGCACGATTCTCCTGTAACAAGGCCTCACACACGGATTGCTTGGACGTCGCGCTCAGCAACTGCTCTCGAATAGAACCCTTCAGCAGCCGCTGGCAGAGCTTTGCTAAAAACTGAATATAACCGGCTCCAGACGATTGCGGTGCGAGCATCAGGGCAAAGATGCGTGTGGGCAGTCCGTCGGGCGCACCAAAATCGACTCCCTCAGGATGAAGCCCTAATAAAAAAACAACCTCAGAGATGCAGGAGATCCTACCATGAGGGATGGCGATTCCTTCGGGCTGTGCCGTTGGCGCACTCTGTTCGCGACTGATAATCGCATGCATCACGCTCTCTTCATCCTCGGCTTTCAGGACCCCTTGCTGAACAGCTTGACTAACCAGCTGTGCAATGACATCCAAGCCATCTTTTTCTGCCATGTTGAGGCAAACGACACTCTCTTGGATAATCTCTTGGAATCCTTTCATAGGCGCTTAATACTCCGTCCGCATGGCCCGATTTTCAAAAATATCCTGTTCCAATAGTGCATCCAAGCTTTTCCCGATTGGACCCGGGCACTCAACACCCACACGACGGCCCTCATAGCTGGCGGTTGAGGCTACGTTTAAGGTCGTTCCGATCACCAGCATTTCCGTTGCGGCGAAGACCATCGCTTCCGAGATGTCAGCGAAAGCGACTCGTTTCAAGAGCCCCTCCTCGACCAAGCCCCGTGCCAGCTCCATCACCCGCAACATGGTCGTCCCCTCTAGCACGTGCTCCATCTTCGGGAAAAGCAATTCACGCTCCCCTGTCACAATCGCAACATTTTCTGTGGCCCCCTCAGCTAGAAAGCCTTGTGAATCATAACTGACAACAAAATCCACGTCTGCATCAACCGCTTCACGCTTCATCAACACATTTGAAAGGTAGTTGCAATGTTTATAGGTTGCAAAATTGCCGGCTTTAACGGGAATGGCGCTCCGCTTCACGCGCGCCCCCTCGGGGTGCATTTTCATGAACGGCGTCCCAGCGGCATAGACGACAATGTATAACGAGGGAAGCGGTGACTCATACGGACTCACCCCCAACCCTCCGGGGCCCCGAGCCAAAATAACCCGAACCGAACAGGCGTCCTTATCAGCACATTTCAACGTCGCCAACGTCTTGGACCGCAGATCCTCCAAACCCCCAGGCCACACCAATCCGATTTCGCCTGCCGACCGTACCAAACGCTTCAAATGTGGCTCTAGGTTGTAGGCACCACGGGCAACGCATTTAAACGTATCAAAGACACCATCGCCTCGATGAACCAAATGATCATCCACAGGCACCTGCATCAGTAAAGGATCGAGGACTACGCCACCAAGGATGCTGGAATACATGGCGTAATAACGTTCGTGGAACGCCTGACGCGTCGTGGCGAGCGCCTCTAAATAGTGAGCATTGTCTATCAGCTTCATGTTCCGGATGATCCGCCTTTTATTTACGCCCGAGAGGTATTATTGTTTGAACCCGAGGCGCCGCTCCATGTCACGATTTCGGGCAAGCCCCAGTTTGACTGCCTGACGATAATACAGCTCCGCCTCTGCGTTGGCATCTGGCCGCAAATCCAATAAAAGCCACGCCATATTCAAATAAGCATCTGGTCGTTTTGGATTAACTTTCATCACGGTATCTAAAAGAGACATTGCTTTTGTGTGCGCCCCAATTGCGAGATGGGCGCCCGAGGCCAGGAGCAGCATCGCTTCATTTGTAGGAGCTTCTTCCAGTAGATCTGTCAAGATAATCAAAGCATCAGAGGCTTTTCCCTGTTGCACATTAGCGAGTGCCAAGAGAAAACGCGCCTCCTTGTTTTCGCCATCCTTCTTCAGCACCTTAATAAGGGCGGCTTCCGCCTCAGGAAAACGCTCAACCAAAATCATATCCTTGGCCCATTCCAACTCTTCACGAATGCGCACAGGGGCATTGGTCTCAGACACCTTCACAGGGGGCGCAGCCATATCAGCCTTTACCGCAACGTCATCCGCCTCTTCGCCATTCGCTTTGCTATTCAGCTTACGCGTCACTTCCATCACCCGATTCGTCTGCGCCATGCGTGTACGCTCCGACCGCATTTTTTCCAGCTCACGGGTGTCGGTGACCGCAATGGTCCGCGAAGAAGCTTGCGCCTCCTCAAGTAAAATGCGTTCAATTTCCGTTTCGCAAATGGCCTTACGAAAACGCACGGGTGAGAATGTTGCTGTAGGAGCCCAGGCTGGATAATCCTGTTCCAGCTTGACCAGAACGGCAAGCGCTTCACGAAACAAGGCTATCGCCTTCTTGGAGTCCGTTGCGATATACGCCTCCTGGGCCTTTGACATCAAATCGGTTGCTGGCTTGATCAACTCAAGTACCTGTGGCTTCTTGCTCTTTGTAGCAGAGCCGACGGATACGGATGGCTTCTCCTCCGAATAGCAAGCAGAAACCATCAAGAATCCTATCAAAGCATATTTTAAAACGTTCACACAAGCCTCCTTATTGGTCGTCCTCGCCACCCCACTCATCATCGCCCTCAGGCTCCTCTCCCTCGCCTTCCGAGAGATCCCAGTCATCCTCCTCTTCGTCGCCCGCTTCGACAGCAAACAAACGGCCTCCCAGCGAGCCTGAACGCTCTTCCGCTACATAGAAGCGACAGTCGAACTCATCACACGAAAAACACTCTTTTGGTGAAAAATCCTCTTCGAGAATAATCCTGTCCAAAACAAGAGGACATGTCTGCGCCGTGGGCTTCGTTGAAACAGGAATCACGTCCTTTCGAAGCGTCACCCGAGCCATTTGCACACCAACGATTCCTGCAAGGGGTTGTTGTGGAACGCCCTTGCTTTTATTCTGAGAAGAGAGGGCGGGAACGGTCTTGGGCCTTGCAACAACCGGCTTCGCCACGATAACAGCCTTCTTCGGACTCTTAACCGTTTTTTTCGGACTCGCCGCTGTTTTTTTTGGCTTTACAACAACCGGCTTCGCTTTTGCAACAACCTTCTTCTTCGATGGCGGGGTTACACGTTTCTGACTTCGCTTACTCTTTTTCAAGACTGCCATGGTGTTGTCTCCTTTTAACAACGAAACCTACCAGCGATCCCACTGTTCACGTTTTTTCTTATCCATCGCCCTAAGCCACATGATGAAAGAAATACGAAAGTCACTATCTTTTTCCGAACCATCAATACGTGTGTAGGGTGTACGATAAGAGGTGCGCAGTTGGAAGACAAGGCAGTCAAGACTGTATTGGAGATACCCCCCCACTTCTTCTAACTCACCTTCGTCGGCATCATAACGAGCAAAGAGACTCCACGCCCAGGCCTCTGTGAGTTCATGATAGAACCCCGTATACAGCACGCTATGTTCGGAACGATTCCATTGAGGAATTAGAGAATCATCATAATCATACAACTCGTGGTTTCGCGCCATATAACCACTGCCGACCTTAAAGGCTTGGGACAATTTATAGTGTGCGGACAAATCAACATAGGCCATCTTTTCTTGTTGAGTATCCCATTCTCCTGCGGCCCGCATCTCAAACGACTCGATCGGACTAAAGAGTGTCTTCATTCCCAGCATGCGCACGCCATTTTTGTCAATGTTAGGATTCTCATCACTTGTATTTGGGGAGGGCATTTGAACAGCCGCATACAGATCAACGTCCAACATCGTACGAGGCGCCCCTGATTTCTCACTTTTTGTCTGAAAGAGGTTACGCAAACCAGGACGTACACCATGCCAATTATACGGTAGCCAAACCCCATCTGACCCGAACTGATCAAGCCACTCAAAGGAACGATCGATCCGATCAAAGTAGTAGGCGTTTGGCACTCCTGTTTCATTCCAACTTGTATAGGTCGGCTGCCAGCTGTAATCGAGGTATGGTTCAACCGTATGACGCCAACCATTATCCCAGCCAGAGACAAAACGCATCGAGGTCTCAACGCCCAGTTCCCCGGAGTGGCGATAGAGGGAGTCCCCTGATGCTGAGTCTTGATAATAGGTTCCTTGGTATCCCGCACGCGGAACAACGCTCAAAGCGTCAAACAAACGAATAGGATAGGTCAGGCGATGCGCGGTATTTACCCGTGCAGTATCATAATCTGCCCAGTCACCTGGGTAATAGGCATAGCGTGGATCAACCACATTTTCGTAGTAAGCCGCCTGCCGGGACAAAAACCCCGCTCGCGTCTGACTTTCGTAGTTGAACCCCGTATTGAACACAGAGGTGGGCATGATGTCGAGCCAAGCTTCTGGCAAACGGGCAACCCCCCCATAAAATTCATTTAGAGGACCACTCACGGTCACACCTGTTGCCAAGGCGTGTTCACGATGTTCATACCCGATCAGATTAATCGGGATACTTTCTGCACGATTGACAAAGTCAAAATAATCATCCAACACCTCAGAGTCGCTCACGTATCTTCCCCGCAACACTAAAAGGTCACGCGGGGTAAGGTCCACAGAATGTTTGAGGTCAAACTTATAACGATCCGAGGGAATGTTAGAAGCCCAATTCGGACCGTTGTTGTCCGTATTGACATCCGTGTCATTAAAATAGAAGCCGCTCAGTTCACCTTCACCCCAGCGTTTCAGATCCCACTCCAAGGTCTCGCCAATGCCGACGCCCCTCTTTGAGCGGAACTCGAGATGGGATGTCGCATCCAGAATCGCCCCACCTGGCTGCTGTGAACGATAAAGGTTCAGCGTGTAGGCAAAGAGAACATAACCGCCCCATCGAGAGGTATAGCCTGGATAAACACGCACCCCATAATCAATCTCCAGCGAACGGTACATATAAGGGA
>CAYWNP010000015.1:7281-8545 GCA_964459675.1 uncultured Akkermansia sp.
CCTGGATAAACACGCACCCCATAATCAATCTCCAGCGAACGGTACATATAAGGGAAGTAGAAGAAGGGAACGCCAAAAAGATAGGGAACACCATTACGCAGTGTCACATATTCCCCATCTTTGAGAGTTGCATCACCTGTCACACACCAGTGCAAATGCTCGAGGTCATTTGTACAGGTCGTGACAGTGACATCCTTCCCCTCATAGAGGCCATCTTCCTGACGAGACATCTCTTTGGCATAGACGCCAAAGCTTTTCGCCCGCAAGTAGCCGTTCAGGGCAAGACCTTTGCCTGTTTTATAATTGTACTCAATGACGTCGCCCCGCCAATCCCCCATGCCTGGTTGGCGAACGACGACATGACCCGTGGCCTTAATCGCACCACTCTCCCGGTGAATTCGTGCTTCATCCGTGGTCAGCTCTTGCTTATCGGTGATGACCTTGACATTCCCTGTCAAAATAATCCAGCCCGTCTGTTGATTGACTTCGAATTTGTCAGCCGTGCTCTCGAATTTTTCGATGCCCGACTTCATGTCGAGGAATTTCTCGACCTTGGACGCGACTTGCCCAAAGCAATTCCATGACAGGATACCCAACCACACAAAAAGTAGAGCTTTTCTCATTTGGGTTTTTATTATACTGATTTTGAGTCGCCAACGGAATACAAAACTTTTGCTGTGTCGCCATCCACAATACAGAAGGACTCCGGATGCCGATGCAGCTCAGACTTGAAGGTCAACCGACCTGTGTAGCGCCGTTGGAGCTCCACCAAAAAGGCCTCATCTTCTTTGCGCAGACGATCCAGAACACTGGGAGCAACAATGACCTGAAGATTCACGTCACGTCCTTCTTGCGAACCCTTCCGCATCACCGCGCCAATTTGCCGTTGAATATCCGCACTCAACGCCAGTGGAGACTTCACGCTACCATGTCCCTTACAGTAAGGACAATCCGAGTACATCTTCGACAAAAGGCTCTCCTCTTGGCGCTGGCGAGTCATCTCCATCAGCCCAAGCTCTGAGATTTGCAACACATTTGTGCGTGCGCGATCACGCCTCAACGCCTGCTTCATGGCTTTGTAAACCGTGTTCTGGTGTTTCCGTGACTTCATGTCAATCAAGTCAAGCACGACCAAACCACCAATATTTCGCAGTCTCAATTGACGGGCGACCTCTTCAACAGCCTCCAAATTCACCTCGAGGATGGCATCTTCCTGTGAACCCTTTCCGCGGTGACGTCCGGTGTTGACGTCAATCGAGATCAG
>CAYWNP010000015.1:8645-31636 GCA_964459675.1 uncultured Akkermansia sp.
CTTCCTGTGAACCCTTTCCGCGGTGACGTCCGGTGTTGACGTCAATCGAGATCAGGGCTTCCGTCTCTTCAATGACCAGATAGGCGCCTGACTTCAGATTAACTTTACGACGATAGGTCTCCTCAATCTGCCGTTCCACGCCATAATGCTCAAAAATCGCCAAGTGGCCATCATAGTGACGAATCATGCCCTTGGCACGACGCGAGATACGCCCTGCTACATTTCGAATGCGATTATAAGAATCCAAATCATCAATGGTCACACAATCAATTTCTTCGGTTAACCAATCACGAACGACTCGCTCAACCAGGTCTGGCTCTTGGTAGACGCACGCCGGCGAAGGCAACTTCTTGATGTTCTCTTGCAGTTCATTCCAAGACTCCATCAGGTTTCGCAAGTCACGAACAAAGGAACGCTGATTCGCATTCGAACCCACGGTACGAACAATCAATCCCGCATCGTCTGGAAGCGGCATCCGATCAAGAATTTTTTTCAAGCGCTGACGCTCTTTCGCATCGCCGATTTTACGGGAGACTCCCCGCAGATGGGTCCCTGGCATCATGACCAAATACCGCCCTGGCAGACTGAGATTGGCTGTCACACGGGGGCCTTTGGTGCTAATCGGACCCTTGGTCACCTGAACCACAATCTCGGTTCCCGGAGGAAAGCGCTTGTTGATCTCTTCGTTAGAAACGCGCTTCCGGCGAGAGGGACGAGCATTTTCATCATCCTCATCTAAACGACTGTCATCATCGGGGATCATATCCCAATAATGAAGAAACGCATTCTTTTTCAAGCCAATATCCACAAAGGCGGCTTGCAGATCATGTTCCAAGTTCTGGATACGACCTTTAAAAATACTCCCAACCAAACGATCTTCCGCTGGATGTTCCACTAAGAACTCTTCGACACGGCCGTTTTCGACCACGGCGACGCGCGTCTCTAGCTTCTCAGCATTGACAATGATCTCGCGCTTCGGTCCAGTCCGCTTGATCCATCCAATCATCTTTTTGATCCCTTCTGTCAAGGGTTTTAACATGTTCATTCTTCTCTCCTTTTTTTTCGGCTTGAAGACTCAAGCCTCTACGAAAAACGTGTCTCTTCTTCCCGCCCATACATAGAAACACTTTGCACCATGCCTAAACCAACCATCATGGTCAGCATAAACGTTCGGCCATAACTGATAAACGGCAAGGGCAGTCCCGTGATCGGCATCAGTCCGATTGTCATGGCGATATTGATGAATATATGACTAAACATCACGGTCACCACGCCCACACAGAGAATCCGCCCCCCATCATCCCGACATCGAAAAGCTACCCAAAGTCCTGTCCATGTCAGGAAAAGGAATAAGAGTAGCACAATCACTGTTCCAGCAAAGCCAGCCTCTTCAGCCAGCACTGCAAAAATAAAATCATTGGAGGAGACCGAGGGTGGCAAATAGCCGAGCATATAATGCTCCCCCTTTAAATACCCTTTGCCCCAGGCGCCCCCTGAACCTACGGCGATCTCAGACTGCCGTCGATTATAGCCGCTGCCATGCAGATCCTTATCTGGAAACATAAAGACTTGCAAGCGCTTAATCTGATGCTCGCGCAAACAGGTCATTTTGATCACGGTCTCGCGGCGTTCTTTGGTCAGGGGGACCGTCTCTGTATAATAAACCGTTCCCATGATTAACCCCGCCACCGTCACCCCGGCAAGAGTCGAACCCCACAAGAGTTTAGGAGCCACATTTGCGGCAAACATCATCATAAACACCGTGGGAACAAGAACCATTGCTGTACCTAAATCAGGCTGCAACAGGATTAAGATGCCAGGCACGCCGACCAGCAGTGCCGTCTGGAGAAACAGACCGACCCCACGCTGCACTTTTCTCTGGCTATAGAGCCAGGCTAAGATCATGACGACGCCGAGCTTGGCGGGTTCAGAGGGTTGAATACCAAATAGCCAACGCTTCGCGCCCATCTGGGGGGGATCGCCAGCAATGGGCACAAGAATCAAGAGAATCAATACCCCCGCATAGATGAACCAACTCAACGCGAGTAACCTCCGGTAGTTGATAAAGGCCACAACAAAATAGATCCCAAGGCCAAATACGCCAGCCCAAGCATGACGCAGATACAGCTGTTTTAATTCAGCGTCCTCTCGCACGGAGCAGGAGCTGTAAATATAGAGAATGCCGATAAAAATGAGACACAACATGCTCACCAACATCAAAGGATTAAAGAGTCGGAACCGCGCCAACAGGTCATTTTTCTTAAACATGTTAGTCGCCTCCTGTCACGCTTAGCGCTTCAACACGTGTCGGCGGCTCGTTTGTGCTTTCGCCAAAAATAGAGACCAGGACTTCCCTCGCCAAGGGTGCGACGGTCTTGCCGCCCGATTCACCATCTTCAACCAGAATGACCAGAGCAACAGTCGGAGCATCAGAGGGCGCATACGCAAGAAACCACGTGTTTTTATGGCGAACACCCTTGATATCTATTTCGGCTGTACCTGTCTTTCCACTCACCTGCGTACCACAAAGCTGAACACGGCGTCCTGTCCCTTGCTGCACCACATCCCGCATCCCCCCCTTCACGATTGTTAAAGCCTCCTCCGACCAATTCATGCTGCGGAGAGGCTCTGGCGGATTATCTTTCTTAACAAGATGGGGTTTGTAGACTTTGCCACCGTTGGCGATTGTTGCAGCAAGAACCGCCATCTGTAAAGGCGTCGCCAACAGCAAACCCTGCCCAATCGCCATCTGACAGGTATCGCCTGGCCGCCACTTCTCACCCAGCCGGTCAAGTTTCCATTCTGAATCGGGGAGCAATCCTGAGCTTTCCCCGGGGAGATCAATCCCTGTCTTCTGCCCAAAGCCCAGAGTCTTGGCCTGTGCGATGAGAGCTGCAGGGCCCGTTTGATAACCTAGATTGCAAAAGTAACTGTTGCACGATTGCTCAATAGCCCTTCTCAAGGCGATATCGTGATGGCCGTAAGTGTCCCAACAGCGCAGGCGCATCGTTCCCAGCTCAAACGTACCTGTACAATGATGAATAGCGTTAGGATTAAAGTTTGTCTGACTAAATGCCGCAAAGGCCGTCACCGGCTTAAAGATACTTCCTGGCGCATACCGGCCCTGAATCGCTCGATTCAGCAACGGATGAGCATCATCCGTCAACAAGCGATTCCAAGCTCCTTCACGAATCAAGGGAATAAACTCATTCGGATTAAAGGTCGGTGCGCTCGCCATTGCCAAGATCTCGCCATTTCGCGGATCGATAACAACCCCTGCCCCTCGCTTTTCACTCAGCGCATTTTCAAGAACACGCTGAAGGGAGGCGTTTAGAGTCAACTGTAAATCGCGCCCAGGAACTGCGGGCTCGCCGTCCCAGACATTGTACTTATACCCACGCGCATCCACCCGGATCAACTGTTCGCCAAGTTGTCCTGTCAACCACTCGTTATACTTTCCTTCCAGCCCTTGAAGACCATACATCTCCGGCAGATAGAAGTGGGACTTCTCCCCAGGGCGAGATTGGGGTGGACGGTCTCGACGCACATACCCTAGCAAATGGAACGCCAGCGATTTTTCTGGGTAATAGCGTTCCGGTTGCACATAAATATCAACGCCGGGAAACTGTTCCGCGCGCTCGGCCCAACGTGCAAGCGTCACGGCATCCACATCTTTCCATGCGATCAACGGCATGGGAAGACTCTTGATCACATGGTTGGAGATTGCGGTATAGGAGAGTTCGCGCGGAATGCCCAGCACTGAGGCGAGTTTGTCCACGTTCTCATTCACTGCATTAATCGTATTCAGCCATTTTCCGCGTTTGCGCAACTCTTCAACATAGTAGGCAATGCAATAACTGGCACGATTTTCAGCAAGGCAGACCCCGTTGCGGTCCAGGATCCTCCCTCGAGCCCCAGGCACTTGAACCCGACGGATACTCTGGCGGGCTTGATCGCTTGAAAAGGAAGAAGATTGCACCACCTGCACCGAGTAGAGTGCATGTGCCAAATAGAGGAGAGCCAGGCCGAATAAAAGCGCAATAAGCGCAATACGCCAGCTGTCCGTCAACTTCTGTCCATCATAAGATTCCATTCAGCCCTTCGACCTCTGTCGTCCGACGATCATCAACACCTTTAAAACGTTCGAGCCAGCCACACAGCAAAAACATCGAAACCCCGACGGCCATGCCCATGACTGCGGCGGCGACGGCCAACTGAAGCATATTCCATGAGAAAACCGAAATGCCTGCCTTGTGAAGCCAACCACAAATCCAGACCTGCTGAAGCACACTAATCACTGAAACCCAGAAAACCCCATGAAGAACCGTGGTCTCCGTAAAGATCCTCTTCATGAGGAGCAAGAGTGGATAAACCAGAAAAAGAAAAATGACGGTACAGCCATGGGGGAGTCGTCCCAACGCATCGGTCAACATGCCCGCCCAGAGAAGAATCACGAAACTCATGAGCCTTGGCTTCTCCAGAACATAATAGATCGCCACCCCGGTCAAAAAGAACCCTTTGACGGGCAACCGCGCCGTGACAGGGATCATCTCTTGAAGAACTGCAGCGAGTAGAAGCGCTACAAAGCTGAGAATGAGAGACATATTAAGGCGCATGTTTATCCTCCCGGATCGAGAGAACAAAGACATCGTAGAGTGACGCCATATCAACCGCTGGCATAATCTCCGCTTCGCGCGACAGGCGTTGCGGCTCCATCATGCTCGAGAGCACATAGCCCACTGTGAGCCCCTTTGGAAAGGTATTACCAAGCCCCGACGTCACCACACGCGTACGCGGTGCAGGCTCAAATTCGCGCGCCATATACCTGAGGCGCAAGGGTTCAACAACATAGAGCAAGGTCAATTTCGGGTCCCCCCCTGGTCGGACACCGCCACCATACAGAATCCCTCTAATCACCCCGGTACCCTCCTCTGAGGATAAATCGAGCTCACAGGCTACGCGACTATTCGGGTCCGTGATCAACATCACATCACTCGTGTGGAGTGTGACGTCGGAGATGCGTCCAACAACGCCTTCGGGAACCATGATGAGGTCGCCCTTCCTGATGCCATGAACCGATCCCTTGCCAAGGCGGAGCGTCTGCCAAATAGCAACCGTCCCCCCCCGTGAAATGACAGGGGCCGCCTGCCAGCGGCACGATACAGGGGGGGTATACTCCAGAAGTGCGCGCTGGTGTTTAACCAAGGTTTCGCGGGTTTCCGCCTCAGTGAACATCACTTGGAGACGGGCCAACTCGCGCTCTTGTTTTGCACAGCGAGCGGCATAATCGACGCGCGTAAGGGCTGCGCGGACAGAGAGACCGATGGTTTGATCAAACCAGCGAGTGGCATTAGAAAAGGGGTAAATCGTCTCGCTCGCAAACGCGGTTACACTGTGACGTAGGAAGAGAAAGACTCCCAGCGAGATAACCAACAAAAAGATCCAAACTTTAGACTTCACCCGGACACGCTCCACCGTTTATTAACGGTTTACGACCGGAGCTTTTTCCGCAGAAATATCACGCGTTTACCTACCAAGTTTTGACTTGGCGATAAAATTCAACTCGTTCAGCACTACGCCCGTTCCCTCCGCGACCGCACTCAAGGGGTCGTCAGCGAGAGTCACAGGCAATCCCGTCTGTGAAGCAATCAGCTTGTCAAGACCACGAAGCAAGGAACCGCCTCCCGCGAGAACCATTCCGCGATCAACGAGGTCGGCTGCTAATTCGGGTGGGCATTTCTCAAGCGTAATGCGCACCGCATCCACAATAGCCGAAACGGGCTCCTGCAAGGCATCCCGTATCTCCTCTGAAGTCACAGTCAAGGTCTTGGGTAAACCAGCCACAAGATCGCGGCCTTTAACCTCTAACGTACGTTCCTCACCTAAAGGATAGGCTGAACCGATGGTGATTTTAATCTCCTCTGCGGTTCGCTCTCCGATCATCAGGTTGTAAACTCTTCGCATGTACTGGATGATACATTCATCCATGGCGTCTCCACCCACACGGACACTCCGCGCGTACACGATTCCGGCCAGCGAAATTAGTGCGACCTCACATGTGCCACCACCAATATCAACAATCATATTACCGGCTGGTTCAGATACAGGCAAGCCGACACCGATGGCTGCTGCCATCGGCTCTTCAATGAGGAAAACCTCGCGCGCACCCGCATGCCGTGCTGATTCTTGCACAGCGCGTTTCTCAACTTCCGTGATATCACTCGGAACGGCCACGATCACGCGTGGCCCGAACAACTTCCTCACATGCACCTTTCGGATGAAGTGACGAATCATCGCTTCCGTAATATCGAAATCGGCAATCACGCCAGACTTCATCGGTCGAATCGCGACAATGTTCCCTGGTGTGCGTCCCAACATCCTTTTGGCCTCTTCGCCGACAGCCAGAATACGTCGGGTGCCCTCTTGGATTGCGACCACAGAGGGCTCTCGGATCACAATACCGCGATCCTTTACATAAACCAGAGTGTTAGCGGTACCGAGATCCATCCCGATATCGCTTGAAAACAAGGATAAAAACTTCTCAAACATTGTTCGTTCTTCCCGTTAAGATAACGCCTAAAACCACACTAAACTAGTGCAGAATGTTTAGTATTTTGTCCTATTTCATTGAAAGGGTCAAGCTGAAACCACACATCAGGACTATTTTTTTTCATTTTCGACCCCTTTTCAGGGACCCATTCTTTTTCTAAACCGCCTCCTATTTCCCTTGATTCGCTAATCCTAAACAGCAATAATGAACAACACCTTGGGTTGATTGGCAACAAAGGCGAACGAACCGCTATTCGGAGGAAACGAAAGACCTATGAATGAAGTGAACGAAAAAATACGCTCCATCAAGAAGCGGAAACTGATCACCTGGGGAATTAGACAGGTCTTATCCGCCGGGCTTGTTTTTTATATCGTAACGAACTGGCCGGACATGAAATGGCTGATCCCGGTCTGGCTCCTCGTCGCCGCGGCCTCGCTCGTAGCCTTAATTTTCATGCTTCGGAAACTTGAGGAGAAGATGACGAACGTGGTTACCCAACTGGAAGAGATTGACGAAGACAATTCGAAACGCTAAGAGATCACGTTTCCGAATATTCCATCAGTCCATTATTCCGGCCTCCTACTCCCCCAGTGAATTCCGAGTAGCTCCGGTATCTGCCGGATGTCCACTACATGTCAGCTGGTGGCTGGAAATCTGGTCTTTTCTCCCGCAGAGGCGCTGAGGCGCAGAGGGGATTTTCTTCAAGGCCGTTCACGTAGCGGGTGATTCCTGTCCTTAAAACAGCCTCGCCGAAGTTCAATAGGTAACCTAGCTTACATCCAGTCAGTTTCAGATAGGTCTGAACCTGTTTTTTATGGGCTGGAGCAACATGCTCAACGGACGTCAATTCAAGAATGACCCTATCTTCGACAATCAAGTCCGCCCGGAAGCCCTCATCGAACGTGATCCCTTTGTACTCAATCGCAACAGGCACCTGCCGGGCGACCTTCAGACCGCGTCCGGTCAGCTCACTGGCCAACACGGCCTCGTATACAGACTCCAACAATCCCGGCCCAAGCTCCCTATGAACCTCTATGGCCGCCTCGATAACCCTTGTACCAATTTTATTTTCTATTATCCTCTGCGCCCCAGCGCCTCTGCGGGAAATCATTTCATTCGCTTGACCTGACTCTGAAAACAACCGTTCACGATCCTGATCTGCCATGCGTAACCTTCCTTTCATCTTTTGCCGTCGGTCTTCCTTAAAAAGACACATGGCAATTGTTTACCCTTCAGGGAGTTAGGAGATTATCATCCGTTCGTAAATGATTAGGACACAGTTGGCCTAATCACGGAAAAAGCCAGTAAAAGCCACAGAAAATGGCTCTTCGAACAATTTAGTGGGTAATAATGGCTCTTCGTATTTTTTCATGGTAGCAAATGATGGACTATTACAACGAGTCGTTTTAACCACAGAGATCTCAGAGGCACAGAGGAGAATGGGTAAAGCTGGATTATTGAGGCACTTGCAAAACCTCCAACGAAAACGGCCACGACAGAGCGTGGCCCTCCAAAAATCAAGGAGAACGGGCTTTCATGCACTGGAGGGACGCGCTCTGTCGCGTCCGCAAAGGGTTTTGCAAGTGCCTCTATTAATTAATTTTAATAAGCCTACTTTAATCGTTAATCGACGGAGTGAAACGTTTTTTTCTTTGAATCTCTGTGTCTCAGCCTGCCGCGCCGTAGCGTATCCGCGAAGGCGGGTGCCCTCTGTGGTAAAATCCACAAAATTATACGAAGAACCCGATTATATGGTATACGACTGCATTCCTTGCATTCGGAGGAAGCTATGTCCTCGGAATCAAGGTGCTAGGACTTGGCCACTTCCTAGTTGTCGGGATCTCATGGATTTTGTCAATTGTAGTTGCTTTGGTCGTCGGTGCGTTAGCCCTCAAAGTGAACCCTGATCTAGGATACTCGACACAGTCTAAGATTGACGGTCTGGGCTACGTCCATCAACCTATGGGCGTAGTCGTAAACATGACGATTGTAGCAGTCATCTATGTGCTGACGTGTATCGTAAAGATGCTGAAAGGATGAAGGGCTCAACCAGGCCTCGCACTTTACGTCGCTAATGCGCCGAAAGTGAAGGCTGACGTTCGCTCCCTCTACTCGAGCATTCCCTTTGGAATGCGTACGCCCAAGGCGGGCTCTTCTACAGGATAGGCCCAGGGATCGCCCCAATCGTATTCATCCCAGACGTTCTTGCGTCCGTCCAGCAGGCGCTTATAGAACATCTTGCCAGTGTAGGGTATATTAGCATCGACCCAGGTGACCAGCGACAACCAACTTCTTGTCACGGACAGTCCGGAATGCTTTGCCCACCGAGAAATCAAGATTGGCCTTCAAGGTTCTCATTCCGCCTTTTACGCCAGGCGCGGGGTGTTTTACCGAACGACTTGTGGAACATCCGCGCAAAGTAGTTCCCGTACGAAAACCCGACGCTTCGGCCAATCTCCTCAACCGAAAGAGCTGGATGTGTCGTTAGCTTTTGGCGTGCCACGTCCAGCCGTAGATTTAAAAGGAAGTCGCCGGGCGTACTTCCTGTGACTTCTTTGAAAAGCGCAGAAAACCGTGTTCCGCCAAGTCCACAAGCATCCGCCATCGCTTCCACGCTCTGCGGAAGGGTATCCTCTAGCTTCAATTTCTGAACATAGAGCCTTACGGATCGAGACGACTCCAACAGTTCCGGGAGTAGCTGCGGCGGATTCGTGTGAAACAGGTTTAAAAGTTGTACTAGCACATCATTGACCGCCACCGAGATTCGTGACCCCGTGAACGGGTCTGTTCTCGCCTGAGGAATCAGCACAAGCCGTGTCAAAGCAGCATTCAAATCAGGTGTTGTTACGCGGATCGCATCCTCATTCTGGCGCAATGAACGTGTCAGGGTCGCGAGGTCGCCTTTCGTGAGACAAATCCAATCTGGCCACTGCCAAACCTGATGAGGATGCCGTACGCCGACATCGAGGATGAGCCAGCCGATTCTCCCCTTCGTAAACAAGGGGTCACCTATCGCATGCAACTGCCAAGGCCGCGTGATCATGACAGCACCAGGGCGCAACATATAAGTCTTGCCAGCGACCATTACCGGTGACTCGCCCTGCAGGGATACCGTCAGTTCGATGCCTTCATTGTAATGCGGCGAGAGCCCATGCCGCTGTTCTCCCGTCGCTTTCCAGAACCCCACCGAGCAAACGCCCGGGGCCTCGTTTATCTTCAGCCGATCACCTGGATAATGACCACGCGCCAAGGCATGCAAGACGACACTCCCTTCTTGAACCGACTGAATCAGCGGCAGACAGTCATCCGCACGCAGCGTCTTCTTGATCGCCTTAAAAAGAACGTCCCTCTTGTTGTTCATACACACAGTGTTACAAAAAACAGGAAGGGGATCAACGTCAAAACGGATAATTTTCATCACTGATAAAAAATATCCTAGGCACGAGGGGCGTTGTGATATATTCTGTAAAGCAGTGAAATAAAAGGAGTTTATCATGTCGAGTTCATCACAAGGCAAGGCCAAGTTTAAAATTGCTGTCAACATGGAGTTTGTGCGTAGCGCGGACAAGAGTTTCGAGGCGGGCGTCAAGATCGCTGCGGACTTGGGCTATCGTTATATCGAGCCCATGGTACACACTGGATGGGAACTGCTGAGCGAGGTAAATTATTTCCATTCTTACTCGATGGAGCAGGACAACCTGCTGATGAAGGAGATCTGCGACAAATACGGCGTGAAAGTCGCCAGCATCAGCGGACATAGTCCGCTCATGCGGCCTGAAGCCGCGGTACCGCGCCTGACGCGCGCCATCGAACTGGCAGATGCCTGCGGTGCACGCTTCGTCAACACCGATGAGATGATCAAGCCAGAGTGGATGGACGATGCCTTCGCCCACGAGGTGATGCGTTATACGCTGGAACGCGCCGCGCAGTGCGCCAAGCGCCATAAAGTCTATATCTGCATCGAGCCACACGGTACCTATACGTGCACCGCCGCCGGCTTGATGCGTATTGTGAGGCTCGTGAAATCGCCCTGGTTGAAGGTGAACTGGGATACCGGCAACGCCTATCTCGCGGGCGTGGAGGATCCGTACAAAGGGCTGATGAAGGTACGCAATTCCGTTTACCATGTCCACGCCAAAGATATCTCGATGCAACACAGCGCGTCTGAGCGCGGCAAAGTCACTGGCACGCCCGTGGGGTGCGCCTGCGGGGACGGCGTGGTGGACTGGCAGCGGGTTTTTAGAATTCTCGCCCCACTTGACCGCGAAATCTTTTTCAGTGTCGAGTGCGGCACCATCGAGCAGGCCGCACGTAGCCTCGCCTTTCTGCGCAAGGAGATGGGCTCTTCTTTGGTCGAGTAAATTTTTGAGCGGAGGAACCCGTGAATAAAGGTAAAGGAGAAAGATAAATGACTCTTCACGAACATCAATCCAGACGCAGTTTTCTAAAGGTCGTCGGCATGGGCGCGGCGGCAAGTGTGGCCCTGCCCAGCTTTACAGCTGAAACAAAGTGGAAGATGCGGCTTGCCACCTCCTCCATCCAGTTCAAGAACCTGACGCTGGAGGAGACCTGTCAGCAGATTAGCAAGCTCGGTTTTGAGGCGATTGATATCTGGGACGGCTTTACGGGCTGCCTTCATCTTGAACAGGCCGAGAAGCTTGGCGGGGCCGGACTGAAAGCATTGCTGGCCAAGCATAATTTGAAGCTCTCAGCGTTTACCGTCTACAAGGACGGTTACGAACGTTACGCTGAACTGCTCGGCCGTGTTGGCGGAGGTGTCGCTGTGCGAGGCAGCGATTACACCGAATTCACGCAAGAACGGATGAAATCCTTTATCGAGAAGCTGAAGCCGCTGGTTGAATTGGCGGAGAAGCACAACAGTTATCTTGCCATCGAGAACCATGACTCGGCGCTGTTGAATACGCCGGATTCGTTTAAGGCGTTTGTGGACCTGAATACCTCGCCCCGCGTCGGTATCGCCCTTGCGCCATACCATCTGCAAGCCATTAAAGCTTCGGTGCCGGATGTGATCCGCACGTGCGGCAAGCAACTCTTCTTCTTCTATGCTTGGCAGAAAGCCAAAGGCTTTGGACAGTTCCCCGGAGAGGGGCCCGCTGATTTCAAGCCCTGGCTCGCAGCGTTGGAGGAGATCCGCTATGAGCGGTATGTCAACCCGTTCATGCATGGACACCCGGAGACCGAGAAGATGGTTGCAGGTTTGACGAAGGCAGGGGATTACTTAAAAAAACTGATGAACTAATAATGAGGACAGGAGAACAAATATCATGAGCAAGAATAACAAAGTTACTTCAGCGCCAGACGGACTGTCTCGGCGCAGTTTTCTTACACGCACGGCTGCAGTCAGCACGGTTTTCGCAGTGCCGAACATCTTCACTCGCCCGTTGTTTGGCGCCGAGGCGCCGAGTAATCGGATCAGCGTCGGGATGATCGGTTGCGGCAGTATCTCGGGTCACTATCACTTCTCGAATATTTCAAAGATGGCGGATGTCCGGGTGGTGGCCACCTCCGACGCGTATCAGAGTCGCAGGGAAAACATGGCGGAACGATACAACAAACTATACGACGGCAAGGTCGCCAAAGCGCACAATGACTTCCGGGAAATCCTTGCACGTCCCGATGTTGATGCCGTGGTTATTGCGGCGCATGATCATTGGCATGTGCCCATGTCCATCGCAGCAGCCATGGCCGGGAAGGATGTCTTTTGCCAGAAACCGCTGGCAGTGGATTTCAATCTCGTTGCACCTCTTCGCAAGGCAATTAATGACAAGCAGCGAATTTTCCAGTTCGGAACCCAGTACCGGTCATGCGGGCCGAAAGGCAGGTACCGCACGATGGTTCAGTTGGTCCGTAACGGGTACATCGGCAAACTTCAGCGGATCGATCTCTGGTGTCGTGACGTGTCGTATAATGTTGATAAATACAACGTGAAACCCTACGGTTCGACTACGGAGATTCCAGTGCCCGAAGGATTGGATTTCGATGCGTGGATGGGGCCCTCGGAGATGGTGCCCTACACTTCGGATCGTGCGACCCAGTGGGGTGGCTTTCATTGCCCGGAGACCTCGCTTGGCTTCCTAGCCGGCTGTGGTATCCACGAGCTTGGGCTCGCGCAGTGGGGGAACAAGGCAGACCATACCAGTCCCGTTCGCTATGAGGGAACCGGTTTTGTCCCCACAGAGGGAATCTTCCGCACACTGGCGCAATGGGATGTGAAGTGCGACTATGCAAACGGGGTGAAGATGCGCGTGATGGATTGTCGGACGGCAAAGGCCTCAATCGCCTCTTCGCTTCCCTTGCCGTGGTTGGATGGTGACGGCATCATATTCCATGGCACAGAGGGGTGGATCAGCGACGCCATGGGTTTCTGTTCCAGTAATCAGAAGCTCTGGAAGCAGGAGTTCAAAGACAGCGATGAGCAATTGGAGATTTCGCCGGAGCACAATCGCAACTTTATCGATTGCGTCAAGTCACGTAAGCAGACGATCTGTCCCGTGGAGATGGGTATCCGCTGCGATACGATCTGCCATCTCGCCAATGTCGCGGCCAAGACGGGCCGGGTGATCAACTGGAACCCCGAGAAGGAAGAAATTATCGGGGACGCGGATGCGGCGAAGATGCTCACGCGCCCGCACCGTAGCAAATGGAAGGTTTGGTAAGCCCTACGTCATCAGGTGATGCCGATAGATAAGCGGTCATCTTTTTTCATCCAACTGATTAACGATGACTGATTCCTGTTCTTTTAAGAATCAAGTCTTATCTAACTTTGTCCCGCAAGCGGCGAAGCTGACCCGAGACCGAGAGCTTCTGCATCGGGCTCATCTTGTCCACGAGTAAAATACCGTTCAGATGATCCACCTCATGCTGGATCGCACGGGCGAGCAAGCCCTTGGCGGTCACAGTCTGGCGATGGCCACCACCATCCAGAAACGTGACGGTCACCTGATTGGCGCGCGTGATCGGTGCGCCAATATCGGGAAAACTCAAACACCCCTCATCATTGCGTTGCTTGCCTTCACTTGCCAAGATCTCGGGATTAATCATGATGAGTGGCATGCTAACAACAGCATTGTCCGCGCGACACTCTTCCTTCTCAGCCTCCATCGGCACATCGATCACACAGAGCGCCTCTGTACGTCCAACTTGTTCAGCGGCGAGGCCGAGTCCCCGCGCGGCATACATGGTTTCCAGCATATCCATTGAAAGCTTGCGCACGTCAGCAGTCACCTCCGCGACAGTCACCGCTTTTTGCCGCAACACCTCAACACCAAATGTCACAATCGGATAGATCATAATGTCTCCTTAACCTCAAGTAACCCCTCTTTCAGGCGTCGCTTGAGTCCCATGCCCTCCGGGATCCGTCCTGCTTCAAGATAGATATCTGCAAGACCATACGCATACTCCCTGTTTTTCCACTTGGTCAACACGCAAGCCAGTTCTGCCAGCTTAACCGCCTGCGTAAAATCACGCTTAGGTCGGCCATTCGACACGAGCCCTTTGGCAAAGAGGAAAATCACATGCGCATCCGTTGGCTTTTTAGAGAGCAGAACCTGATACTGTTGATCCGCCGCTTCGTAATGGCCAGCCATCAACGCCGCCTGCGCCAAATCAAGGCGATATTGTTCCTGTTCGGGTGCGCAGCCTGCCGCACGCGCAAAGGCAAGGTAGGCGTTCTCGGCTTCACCCAGCGCACGCAGACAGTACCCAGCCCCATGATGATATCGAGCTTTCGCAGGCGAGAAGGAGATCAAGCTTTCATAGCAAAGCAGAGAACCTTTGTAGTTTCCGATGGCAATACGACGGCGGGCCTCCATATCCAAATGATCCATGGTTTGAAAGACAAGTAGATCTTGCTTACAAACACTCATCGCAGCGCGTATAGATGCGAGAGAGGCATCTCGCTTCCCTTGCATGCCTTCGGCAAGGGAATGAATTGCCAAGCCGCGCGCATCCCGTGCCTCGTTGATGAGCTTCCAAATGTCCACATACAAATCCACATCCATCTGCCCGCCGAGAACCCACGGTGCTTTCGAGTTGCGCCCCTTCTTGCAAGCCAGCGAGACCATATTCTCACCTCGGATGATGCGAAGAGGCACTTTCCACGATGAATCAGAAGCTTGCCCCGCTCGTTCCTGTACCCACGCCTTCAACCCTTGTGTATCGTAAACCATGCAGGCAAGAGCGGCAGGCAATGTGATATTCCCTGCCCGAACCCATTCACGGAATGTCGATTTACGCTCAACAAAGGCGGTCAGCACATCCAGCGGAACCTTGAGTTCGCTTCCGCATCCCAACAAGACCCAGTCCGCTGCACCCGTGTTCCAGAGTTGCACGCCGGGAAAAACCGAGAGAAACGTGCGGGCTATTTCGGCAAAATTTGCTTCGGAGAGTCCGCGACCATCAATACGAATCGCCACAACCCCCTCTTCAGCCAAAGCATTTCGATAACTTTGAAGCGCACGGGCCGAGAGCCATTGTCCACTCCCCGTTACCCAGCAGGGCGGTGGAGCCACAAAGACGATGTCACATGTTCCGCGCAAGCTTCGCACGTCGCCTGACTTAAAACGGGACTGTTCCTCTGGCGTAAAAAGCGGATTACCCTTCACAAGCGCGGTGCTCGCGCGGGCCTCTGGAGCTACCAGAAGCTCAAGTCCACCCAGTCGAACAAACGTGGCAAGATAAACTCCTGCCTCTTCTCCAACGAGCAACACCTTCTTTGCCTCTGGGTGAAGCATCAAAGGGGCCAGCGCCGTCATGGTCCTGGAGGCTACAAACCGCTGTTCAAAAATAAGCGGCCGCCCATCTAGCGCCCCCACCCAGCCATAATCGGGATCTTGATACTGGGTCACCGTATGTTTGCTCGTATAGTTCACCTTTAAGGGCACCCCTTGCGCAAAGCCACTGTCCCGACAAGCGAGTCGTGCAAAAAAACCATTTGTGGAGAGCGGATTGTCCCACGTACGAGGCAACACCAAGATTGCAAGGGTGGCAACTAGAATAAGAGGAAGCGTGGCAGAGAAGATCCAGGCAAAGGAGAAGCTCTTACTCTTTCGCATGACATTGACACCCGACAAGACGGCGAATGCAACCGCGCAGAGGCGCAAGAGGGCTTCTGGCGACTGGCCTGTCACGTCAAACAACATTCCCGTTGAAAGAACAGCACCCATGCAGAGGATCAGCTGCGTACTCACATTGACTACCGAAGCCCGCAAAGATCTACCCCGGCCCAAAAACATCACGAGCAAGAGAACCAGAGGCAGGGCTACCGTGAGCGAAGCGGTTTTAACCAGTTGCACGAGATACATGCCGAGGGAACGATTCGCACTCAGAAGAAAGTGCGTCCACCCATTCTTGAGCCAACGCTCCAACACTAAGAGGAGAATAAGATAGAGCGCCATGAGAAGACAGAGCAGGACGAGCAGGAAAGCATTCCAGCCCATCTTCCGACGGGCCAACCATGCCAGGACTGACCCGAGAAGCAAGCCGACCGCTAAAGCGACCCACAACGTTGCAGAGGAGTAGATCGTCTGCCCCGCTACTGTCAGCAGGGTCCGAGTGCCTATGGACAATACAACTCCACCCAAGACCGCCACGACGATCCCCTGGGCCACCCCGATCTGTTTTTCATATTTCATCATATTTCAGGGTTCAGAGTTCGGGGTTCAGGGTTCAGGTGAGCATTGTACGATCCTCTCTTACATGCTAACCATCTCGATACCCTATCTCCGTACCTCCGTGTCTCCGTGTTAAAAAGTTAAACCTTCATTTATTAACCGGGCTTCCCTCTTACTGCTTGGCGATGCTTATAAAAGCCTGATGTCCATTCAAGTCACAAGGTTCAACCTGCAGGGCTTCCGCAAACGACAATGCTTCGCACAGAGTCTCCGTCTTAATGTACTCCGCATACCTCGTAACAGCGGCAACAAGTTCTGCATCGCCTGCAACCGTGAGCGCGATGCGTTGGATTACCTCAAAATCCGCCTCTTTGCGCATGTTCTGGATGCGACTGACAAACTCACGCGCCAGTCCCTCCTGCATCAACGCAGGGGTCAACGCGGTATCAAGAGCCACAATGATTTCCCCTTCGGCCGCAACCACCATGCCCGCCTTCGGCTTACGCTGAATGATCACTTCATCACTCGTGATGGGATTTCCCTCCACGTCGATTACACAACCGACAATTAGATCGCGTATCTGCTGAGTTGTAAATTTTTCGATCTGCGCGGCGACCACTTTCATGTTCGCGCCACATTTCGAACCCAATACCTTGAAGTTCGCTTTTACGGTTACATCCGCTAGCTTGGTCTCGTCCGAGTCATAGCCAATTTCCTTAACATTCAATTCATCTTTGATCAGATCTTCATAACCAACAAAAGCCTTTAGGATTTCAGCATTTGCAGAAACAATGTAGAACTTTCCTAAAGGTTGCCGCACCTTCAGATCATTTTCTGTCCGAAGTTGGCGTCCCATCTTGACAACAGCCTGCACGAACGCCATGCAACGCTCCAGTTCCTGATCCCGCGCAGCGGCATTAGCCGTCGGGAAGTCACAGAGATGTACGGATTCCGGCATGGAGGCACCCTTGAGATTGCGATAAATCGCCTCACTGATAAAGGGCGTGAAGGGCGCAGCAACCTTGCTGAGTTGCACCATCACATAGCGCAGGGTACGATAGGCATGCATCTTGTCGTCATCATTCTGCGACTTCCAAAAACGGCGGCGCGAACGACGGATGTACCAGTTGGTCAAATCTTCGACGAAGTTCACGAAGGGCCGCACCGAACGCTGTAAATCGTAGTCGTCCATGGCCTCTGTCACCTCGCTGACGAGTGTCTCGAGCGAGGAGACAATCCAACGATCCAACACATTCGTACTCGCGGGAGTCGCCACTTCCGTCTCATTGAAACCATCCACATTTGCATAGGTTACAAAGAAGCTATAGGCGTTCCACCACGGAATCAGCAAGTCGCGTAGAATTTGTTTCACGCCAGCTTCTGAGAAGCGCAGATTCTCTGCACGCACCACAGGCGAATATATCATATAGAGGCGCAATGCGTCTGCGCCATAGTCATTCAGCAGGTGGTTCGGGTCCGGATAGTTCTTTAGCCTCTTGGACATCTTCTTGCCGTCCTCGGCCAAGACTAAGCCATTCACCACCACATTCTTAAAGGGTGACTTATCAAAAAGGCAGGTCCCCAGTACCATCAGCGTATAGAACCAGCCGCGCGTCTGATCCAGGCCCTCAGCGATAAAGTCAGCCGGGAAGAAATTGCTGACCTCCGACTTCTGACCTCCGACCTCTGTCCTGAAGGGATAGTGCTGCTGCGCATACGGCATCGAACCGGACTCGAACCAGCAGTCCAGCACTTCCGGGGTACGGCGATAGGTCTTGCCATTCTGATGAATGACGATCTTGTCCATGAAGTGCTTATGAAGATCCGTCACCTTTTCGCCACTCAAGGCTTCGAGCTCGGCAACCGAGCCCACACAGATCGTATCCTCGGAGTCCTTCTCATTCACCCAGACCGGAATGCAGGAGCCCCAGAAGCGGTTACGGCTGATATTCCAGTCGCGCGCCTCCTTCAGCCAATTACCAAAACGCTTATCGCCCACGTATGCCGGCATCCAATGGACACTGTCATTGTTTGCAGAGAGCCGGTCATGCAAATCTTCAACACGCACATACCAGGCCTCGATCGCCCGATAGATCAGCGGCGTATCGGTACGGTCACAGAAGGGATAGCTATGAACAATCGTGGTCTGATGAACCAGTTTTCCTTCCTGCTTCAAACGGCGAATGAGATCCTTGTCACAATCCTTGCAGAATCGGCCCGCATACTCCGGCAGCTGCTCCGTAAAGTTACACGCCGCATCCAACGGATCCGCGATCACGGTGAGTCCATGCTCCTTGCAGACACGGAAGTCATCCTCGCCGTAGGCAGGAGCCATGTGGACAAGACCTGTACCGTCCCCCGTGCTCACAAAAGCATCATTCAACACACGGAAGGCCCCTTGCTCCGCATACTTTGCAAAGTAGGGAAAGATCGGCTCATACGTCCAGCCCTTGAGCTCCGAACCTTTCACGGTTGCAATGAGCGTGTACTCTTCGGGCTTCTTGTAATAGGCAACCAGACGGGCCTCGGCTAGCACATAACAGACCTGGCTGGCTGTGTCCCGAACGACGACATAATCAATCTCCGGTCCCGCACAGATGGCCAAGTTTTCAGGAAGCGTCCAGGGTGTCGTGGTCCAGATCAACAAGTAGGTGTCCCCATACGCGGCAGGCGCCCCTGATAGAACCTTGGCGCGCACAGTCACCGCAGGATCTTGCACATCCTTGTAGTTGTTGCCAGCCTCGAAGTTGCTCAGCGGGGTGCTGAGCTTCCAGCTATAAGGCATGATACGATAGGATTTGTAGACGCGCTTCTGTTCCCACAGCTGCTTGAAGACCCACCAGATGCTCTCCATGAAGTCCGGATCCATGGTCTTGTAATCGTTGTCGAAATCGACCCAGCGTCCCATCCGTGTGACGGTCTTACGCCACTCCTCCACATACGTGAGGACCATGGAACGGCACTTCTCATTAAAGATGTCAATGCCCAGCGCGCGGATCTCATGTGCTCCTGTGACCCCCAGAGCCTCCTGCGCAAGGGCTTCGATCGGGAGCCCGTGGCAGTCCCACCCGAAACGGCGTTCAACATGATAGCCACGCATGGTCTGGTAGCGAGGAACGATGTCCTTGATGGTCCCGGCAAGGAGATGGCCATAGTGGGGCAAGCCTGTCGCAAAAGGGGGGCCATCATAAAAGACATAGTCCCGCTTGGCGCGATTTTTCTCCAAACTTTTCTTGAAGGTCGCATGCGCCTCCCAGAAGGCCAGCATGTCCGTTTCCATCTGGGGAAAATCCGTCTTATTTGATACCGGTTGAAACATCTCGTACTCCTCGCTGGCACCTTAGTGCCAGGGTTCAGGGTTCAGGGTTCAGTTGTTTCCAGTTGAACGTTGGATGTTCAATGTTGGATGTTCGATGTTCAAAATCACTCTATTCGTGGTGTTCGCGCCATTCGGATGCTAAGAAATGTCAAAACTTTCATGAGTTTGTTATTTTAGTCCATATCCTTTCCCTATGTCAACACGCAATTCAGGCTTTTCGCCTTGCGGAAATCCCTAAATAATTGCTATTCTTTATCCCCTCATGACACTACACGACACAATCCGGAAACTGGGAGACCAAGCCTTAGCCGCCTCACGCAAGCTGGTCAACTGTTCAACCTCTAAAAAGAACGCCATCCTGCTCGCCATGGCGGACGAGCTGCATGCGCAGAGGACGGCCATCAAGGCTGCCAATGACGAAGACGTTCAACAGGCCAAGGCCAGCGCTATGGCCCCTGCCATGGTTGACCGCCTGACGTTGACCGACGCACGGATTGACGCGATGATCGCAGGCATCCGCGAGGTGGCCCAGCTCCCGGACCCCGTCGGCAAGAAAATCTGGAAGCGCACGCGGCCAAATGGACTTGTCATCGAAAAGAAACGCGTACCGCTCGGTGTCGTGGGGATTATCTATGAGTCGCGTCCCAATGTGACGGCCGATGCAGCCGTGCTCTGCTTCAAGACCTCTAACGCGGTCATCCTGCGCGGCGGTAAAGAGGCGATCCACTCCAACCTGTCGATTGCCAAGGCGCTCCAGGAGGGCGGCGAGAAGGCCGGACTTCCCAAACATTCCATTCAGCTCATTGAGACCACGGACCGCGACGCGGTGCGTGAACTCGTCCAGATGGATGACCGCCTCGACGTGGTCATCCCGCGCGGCGGCGAATCGCTGATCCGTGCCGTCGTCGAACATGCGCGCGTGCCGGTATTGAAGCACTACAAGGGCGTCTGCCATGTCTTTGTGGATGCCAGCGCAGACCAGGACAGTGCATTGAAAATTATTGAAAACGCGAAATGTCAGCGTCCCAGCGTCTGCAACGCCATGGAAACCTTGCTGGTTCATCAGGACATCGCATCTGCATTCCTCCCGAAGGTTGCAGCATTTGCCTTGCGTAAAAATGTGACCTTGCACGGATGCAAGCAGACTTGCGCCATGATTCACAACTGCGTGCCTGCGACAACGGAGACGTGGACAACCGAATATCTGACACTGGACATGTCGGTCAAGATCGTCAAGGATGTCAAAGACGCCATCAAGCACATTAACACGTTTGGCTCGCACCATTCGGACGCGATCATCACAGCGGATAAACGGGCAGCGAAGAAGTTTCTCAAAGAGGTGGACTCCGCAGCGGTCTATGTCAATGCCTCGACGCGCTTCACGGACGGTGGAGAGTTCGGTATGGGCGCAGAGATGGGTATCAGCACCGATAAGCTCCATGCACGCGGCCCCATGGGTCTGGAAGAGCTCACAACCTACAAGTACGTGGTCACTGGCTCAGGTCAGATTCGATAGTGGTTTAACCGCAGAGAACGCAAAGAACCCAGAGGATAATTTTTTTAACACGGAGGCACGGAGGACACTGAGGAATTGATTTTTGTGTTTTTTGTAGATTTTGTGGTTCCGAACTTTTGAAGTTACAGGCAAGCGGTAAAATCGCCTGGAATCATATTTTCAATCAGGAGCCGCTTCCCGGACGGCAAGGTCAGGTCAATGCCGGTCGAGGTCAACATGAGGCGTGAAAAACCTGCCTGCAACGCCTTGTCGCCATAGCGGGTGTCACCGACAATCGGATGGCCGATGCTGTACAAGTGAACGCGCAATTGATGGCGGCGCCCGGTCTGCGGATAGAGCTCGACCCGCGTAAAGCGATCAGAGCGTTTTAAAACGGAAAACCGTGTCTCAGAGGGCTTCCCCTTGATGTCATCCACACCCATCCGGCCTGAACCAAACTCCCGAATGGGACGCGTGATGACACCCTGGTCTTCGGCGATGATGCCATGAACTAGCGCCTGATAGGTTTTGTGAACGTCACGATGTTCAAAGGCATTATTCAGAAAGCGATGCGCCTCGGGATGAAGCGCATAGAGCATCACACCGCTGACCTCTTTATCCAATCGATGGACTGGCATAACAGGCGTTCCCAATTGAGCGGAAAGTAGTGCTGACAAGCAAGAGAGATCATCACGCTTTTCCGGAATGGCGGCAACGCCTGCGGGCTTCATCACCGCCACACAGTCCGCATCATGATGGAGTATTGGAATCATTTAGGAATAGTGGAACCACAAAATCCACAAAAAATCACAAATCAGTTTCTTTGACAGGATGAACAGGATTAGAAGGATTAAAAAATCAAAATCAACAATCCTGTCAAAAAATCTCCTCTGCGCCTCAGCGCCTCAGCGGGAAAAGTGCTCCTCCGTTTATTCCAGCCCTGCTGGCGGCGGGCTTGCCTCTTTTTCTGTGTTTTTTGTGGGTTCTGTGGTTGCTTTAATAAAACCTAGAACGTGGCCAAGCCGTTAAAGTCGAGGGTCGCGAAGTAGTCGTTCACGGTCTCTGCACGGCGGATCTGCTTGACGCTGCCATCTTCGCGCATCAGCAGTTCAGCGGAGCGCAGCTTACCATTATACTGGAAGCCCATGGCGTGACCATGCGCGCCAGCATCATGGATCACGACCAGATCACCTGGCGTCATTTCAGGAAGTATCCGGTCAATCGCGAACTTGTCGTTATTTTCGCAGAGGGAACCCGTAACATCAAACATCGTATTACACGGCGCGCCGGGCTTGGTCATGACCGTGATATGATGGTAAGACCCATAGAGGGCCGGACGCATCAAGTTCGCCATGCAGGCGTCCAAGCCAGCGTACGTCTTGTAGGTCTTCTTGATATGACGCACGCGCGAAACCAGATAACCGAAAGGACCGGTGACCATGCGTCCGCATTCCAGATAGATCTTTAACGGCGGATGCCCATTGCCCAAAATACGCTTCTCATATGCCTGGCGTACGCCCTCGCCGACGCACGTCAAATCCACAGCCACCTGTTCCGGCTTATAGGGGATGCCGATGCCGCCACCCATGTTAACAAAGTCAAAGGTGATGCCGAGTGTTTTCGACAAGTCAGCGACCAGGTCGAAGAGCATCTCCGCAGTATCGATAAAGTATTGCGGATTCAGTTCGTTCGAGGCGACCATGGTATGGAGACCGAAGCGCTTCACGCCCTTCTCCTTCAGCATCCGATAGCCTTCGAACAACTGCTCGCGCGTAAAGCCATACTTCGCCTGTTCGGGATGACCGATGATCGAGTTGCCGCCCTTCAGCGGACCTGGATTGTAGCGGAAGCAAACCAACTCGGGAAGTCCGGCGGACTTTTCAAGAAAGGGGATGTGCGTGATGTCATCCAAGTTGATGATTGCGCCCAGCGCCTTGGCTTTGACGAATTCATCTGCGGGCGTGTCATTCGAGGTGAACATGATTCCCTCGCCCG
>CAYWNP010000016.1:0-4153 GCA_964459675.1 uncultured Akkermansia sp.
TAAGGAGATTATATGAAGCAATGGATTTTTCTCGTTTCATTTTTTGCATTCGTGATCCAGGCAGAGGATTTGGAAAAAACCTTTCTCTCGCCACCGGATGCTGCTCGTCCAGGCGTCTACTGGTATTTCATGGACGGCAATCAGACCCGCGAGGGGATGGTGGCTGACTTGGAGTCCATGCATGCTGCAGGACTGCGCAAGGCGCTCTTCCTCGAAGTGAATATCGGTCTGCCACGCGGTCCTGTTGATTTCATGAGCGAAGCGTGGCAGGATAACTTCGCGTATGCAGTCGAGGTCGCGGACCGACTGGGCATGGAAATTATTCTGGGCACAGGTCCGGGCTGGGCTGGCGCAGGCGGCCCTTGGATTGATCCGGGACGCGCGATGCAGCATTTACGCGGCGAAGCGATTCAGGTGACAGGACCTACCAATTTCACAGGAAAGTTGTCTGTCCCACAGCCATCCAAACCGTCGCATTTCGCCGGGCTCTCTAAACCCTTGACCGAGAAGCGCCAAGCCTGGTATCAGGACGTGGCGGTTGTGGCGTATCCGACCCGTACGAAGCATGAGCCGCTTGAGCAGTTGGACTTCAAGTCCCTTGTGGACGTACAACCCTATTCAATCTGGAAGCATGTCCCGCGCTTTGTCCAGTCCTATGCCGCGTATCCGGCACTTCCGGAAGAGGCGGTTGTGATGCCGCAGGGCGTTATTGACCTTACCTCGCGCATGAAGCCTGACGGTTCGTTGGATTGGGAGATTCCAGCGGGCGACTGGACGATTATGCGCTTTGTCTCCCGCGCGACAGGTGCGACGACCCGTCCGGCACCCACCCCTGGACATGGGTTTGAAGTGGATCGCTTCAGCTCCGAGGCATTTCAATATCACTTTGATCAATTCCATCAGAAGTTGCTGGATAAGATTGGAAAGCGGACCAAGGGACGCGGACTCACCACGTTGCATCTCGACAGCTGGGAGAGCAGTTCGCAAAACTGGACGCCTGAGTTTCGCAAGGTGTTTTTGAAACTGCGCGGGTATGATCCGCTGCCTTTCTTTCCTGTCTACGCCGGACAGATCGTCGGTTCGCGTGAACAGACCGAGCGGTTCCTCTTTGATTTACGCCGGACGGCACAGGATCTGACGCTTGAACATCATGCGGGTGCGATTAAAAAGATCGCGCATCAAAACAATATGCGCTTCTCCTGTGAACCCTACGACATGAATCCCGCAGGCAACCTGGATCTCGGGGCTGTCGCGGATGTGCCGATGTGCGAGTTCTGGTCCTCGCAGGTTGATGCAGTGTACAGTTGCATCGAAGCCTCCTCGATCGCCCATACGATGGGACGTCCTGTGGTCCGAGCTGAAGCCTTCACCACACCCGGCGGTGTCGGCTATAAGCATAGTCCCGCTGAGCTCAAGAATCAGACCGACTGGGCCTTCTGCATGGGGATCAATGAGATCATCTTCCACACGTTCCAACATCAACCGCTCGGCCTTGAAGGACCTAAGCCAGGTATGGCCATGGGGCCTTATGGACTGCAATGGCATCGTAACCAGACCTTCTGGCCTTTGGTCGGCACCTATCATGACTACTTGGCGCGGTGCGGACAGCTGTTGCGTCAAGGGGTGAGCGTCACGGATATTCTCTATTTGACACCGGAAGGCGCGCCCCATATCTTTGAACCGCCAGAGGATGCTGTCACGGGGACTGGAATTTTGCGTGAAAAGAAGGATTACCACTTTGACGTTGTCAGTCCGCTGATCCTGATGAAACAAGCCACCGTCGAGAAGGGCCGCATCGCCTTTGAAAATGGTAGCTCCTATCGTGTGCTGGTGCTGCCTCTCATTGAAACCATGACGCCCCAATTATTGAAGACGCTTGAGGGCTTGGTCCGCAAAGGCGCCACGATTCAGGGACTGCCGCCTCAGAAATCTCCGAGCCTTTCAGACTATCCCAAGTGTGACACGCAGGTGGTCGAGTTGGCGCAAGAGCTGTGGGGCAAGGGAGCCCTTCCTGCCGAAGCCACGGAACAGCCGTATGGCAAGGGACGTATCCTGCTGGGCGGCGCTTACACGACCGCGGCAAGCGTTGATAAGCTCTATCCCTCGTATGCATCAACCATCGCCTTCCTGCAGAAGCAGGGCGTTCCCCCAGCATTCCAGTCCACCGGCAATCTCCGTTATATCTGCCGCCAGACTAAAGAGCTCGATATCTTCTTTGTCGGAAATCGGGAGGCGACTCAACAGTGCGTGACCGCAACCTTCCGGACCGAAGGCGGGCAACCCGAGTTCTGGAATCCGATCAATGGTAGTCGCCGCACGTTGGGCGAAGTGAAACGTCATGAGAAGGGGGGCGTCGCGATTCCCGTGACCTTAGAGGCGTATGAGAGCGGTTTTGTGATCTTCCGGCGTAAGACGCCTGAGCTAAAAACGGCCACGACAGAGCGTGGCCCTCCAATATCCGGGAAGAGCGATCCTTTAGGATCTGGAGGGACGCGCTCCGTCGCGTCCGCCGATGGCTTAGCAAGCAACTTCCCTGTATTAAAGCCTCTCCAGGAACTGAAGGGTGCTTGGGAGGTGACCTTTGATCCGAACTGGGGCGGACCTGCGGCGCCTGTTAAGTTTCCTGAGCTTACGGACTGGTCGAAGCATTCAGACCCGGCCATCAAATTCTACAGCGGCATCGCCTCTTACAAGACGACCTTCGATTGTGCCGCGCCTCAATCCGCGTCGCTCTATCTCTCCCTCGGGACGGTTCATAAGCTTGCGCGCGTGAAACTGAATGGCGAGACGCTCGGGGTGGTCTGGACCTTCCCGTACCGTTTGGATGTGACCGGCAAAGTCCGGCCGACAGGGAATGTCCTGGAGATTGAAGTGGCCAACACCTGGGTGAATCGTCTGATCGGCGACCAGCAACCCGCGGACAAGGGCGTGCGAACACTCAAATGGGCGGATGGTCTGCTGGAAGGAAAGTCATATCCTGCTGGACGCTATACTTTTACAACGGTGAGCAATTACAAGGATAAGTCCCCTCTCCAGGAGTCCGGGTTGCTCGGGCCGGTGAGGCTTGAAAGGTAGAATGGAATGATGGAACATTGGAATAATGGTAGAATGTAAGGTTTGGAGGGACGCGCTCCGTCGCGTCCGGCCACGACGGAGCGTGGCCCTCCAAAGCCGATATTGCCCAACATTCCACTATTCCAAATGAATTTGCAGAAAGTTTCAAAGAAAGTCGCCGCGAGAAGCGTATAAGGGTTGCAACAGCTAATGAAAGATGTTTCTGCTGAACTATGAAGAACACGCCACCAGATACTGGCCATGCTGAAGTACGGAGGTTTGAAAGCATGGAGATGGTCATAGATACCTATCAGACACCCTTGTTACGTTATGCAACACATCTGTTGAATAACGCAACACTGGCACAAGATGCGGTTCAAAACGCACTTGTGAAACTCTTCCGCCAATGGCAATGTGGCAAGCGACCGGATGAGCGGCTCAAAGCGTGGCTCTTCCAGGTCGTCCACAATGAGGCGGTTGACCTGATACGCTCTGAAGAACGTCTTCGCCGCCACCATGACGGACATGCGGCGAAGGTACTCGATGAGACACAAGGTGGATGTTACCAAGATCAGCGGCCGGATGAACGTGTGGCGATGGTGCAAGCCTGCATGGGCGTGCTGACACCCGCGCAACGACAAGTCATTCTGCTCCGGATGCAGCAGGAACTGAGTTATGAAGAGATATCACGTGTGACTGGCCAGAGTGTCGGATACGTTGGTTTTCTCTTGAATCAGGCAGTGACCAAACTTTCAGAAGCTGTGCGCAAAATGGAAGGAGGCGCACAATGAATCCTTGTAACATAAAACCCTTTTTAACCGCCTATGTGCTGGGTGACCTTGAGCCGAAGAAGGCTCAGGCGATTCAGACGCATCTGGTTTCCTGTCCCGAGTGCCGGGATCAGGTCGAAGCCTTGCAGAAGACCCTCTCCCTTTTGAAGGAGGCCTTCCCAGCGGAACGTCTGGTCACGGACAAAGGCCCTGTGCTGGAGCCTTCACGCCGCATGAAACTCTTGTCAATCAAACCGGTCGTGAAACAAAACCGCTTTATGCACTTCATTGAGGTGGCGTACCGCCCGATGAGGTCCATTGCAGCGACG